>NZ_JBHWCL010000043.1:0-59701 GCF_042735125.1 Kitasatospora sp. NPDC059599
CCGGGGCACCCTCCCGGAGGCCCCGGGCCCGGCCGGGGCGCGCACCGCGCCCCGGTCACCCGCCGCGTCCGAGCCGCGGCACGACCGAGCCCCCGGACCGCGAGCAGCTGCGGGCCCGGGGGCTCCGGCGTTCGGCGGCGCCCGTGGTCCCACAGAGCCACGGCCGACGGCGCCGCCGACGACGGTGAGGTCCCCCGGCCACGGGGGTGAGCCGGGGGCCCTCACCCTGGTCTACGGTCGGACCACCGTCCCGGGTTCACCATCCGCACCGTGCATCCCGTCCACACCGTCCGTCCCACCGGCCCCACGCCACCGGCCCCGCCCGGCCGGGCACGGGAACGCCGGAAGCCCCTGGCGCACGGGGGAACGGGCCAGGGGCTTCCACCCCGGACTACGGCCGACCGGCCGTCACGGGTTCAATGCCAGCACCACGTACCCCGCCAGCACCACCAGGTGCACCGCGCCCTGCAGCAGCGTCGCCCGGCGCGGGATCACCGTGAGGATGCCCAGCACGATCGTCAGGGTCAGCAGCACCATGTGTGCCGGGTCGAGGCCGAGGACGAGCGGGCCGGACAGCCAGGTCGAGGCGATCGCGACCGCCGGGATGGTGAGGCCGATGCTGGCGAGCGCCGAGCCGAGGGCGAGGTTGAGGCTGGTCTGCACCCGGTTGCGGACGGCCGCGCGCAGCGCTGCGATGGTCTCCGGCAGCAGCACCATCATGGCGATCACCACGCCGACGACGGCGTGCGGGAGCCCGGCGTCGTCGACCGCCTTCTCGATGGTCGGCGAGACGCCCTTGGCCAGGCCGACCACCGAGACCAGGGCGACGGCGAGCAGCAGCAGGCTGACCCCGGCGGCCCGGAGGGTGGGCGGGCTCGCGTGGTCGTCCTCGTCCAGCACCCGACCCTCGGGGGTGACGGCCAGGAAGTAGTCCCGGTGCCGGACGGTCTGGGTGGCGACGAACAGTCCGTAGACCACGAGCGAGGCGGTCGCCGCGTAGGCCAGCTGGGTGGTCGAGAACTGCGGGCCGGGCGAGCTGGTGGTGAAGGTCGGCAGCACCAGGCTGAGGGTCGCGAGGGTGGCGATGCAGGCGAGCGCGGCGCCGGTGCCCTCCGCGTTGAAGACCGCGGTGCGGTACTTGATCGCGGTGACCAGGATGGACAACCCGAGGATGCCGTTGCAGGTGATCATCACGGCGGCGAACACGGTGTCCCGGGCGAGGGTGGCGGACTTGTCCCCGCCGTCGGCCATCAGCGTCACGATCAGGGCGACCTCGATCACGGTGACCGCCACCGCCAGCACCAGGGATCCGAACGGCTCCCCCGACCAGTGCGCGATGACCTCGGCGTGGTGCACGGCGGCTAGCACGGCCGCGATCAGGAAGCAGGCCACCACGCCCACCACCCAGCCGGGCAGGTCCTCGTGCCAGGTCAGGGCGAGGACGACGAACGACACCACCGGAACGACGACGGTCCATTGCGCGGCCGCCGCGCGGAGCTTCGTGATCATGCCGCCGAGGATCCCAGACCGGGGGCCGGTCACCCGCGTGCCCGCGCCGGGATACGTGGGGATCTGGCACGACTCGCCCCGGTTCGCACCCTCACCCTCCGTATTCGGCCAGGTACCGGAGCACCGTGTCGACGTGCGCCCGCACCCGGTCCGGGACGCCGCCGGTCGCCTCCACGGTCTTGTCGCTGGTGCGGTAGGCGGCCGAGACGAGGGCCGGCAGGTCGCGGGTGTAGCCGGCGTGCTTGAGCTGCTGGTCCAGCCAGCAGACGTAGTTGCCCATCGCGGCGATGGCGTCGCCGGGGTCCAGGTAGGACTTGGGTCCGGCGTGGGTGGCCGCCCTGGCCCAGGCGTCGAAGACGGCGGGCGTCCACATGGCGATGCCGTACTCGCCGGTCTCCGGGCGGGCCGCGTTCGGGTCGAAGCCGCTCTCGGCCTTGAGCATCGCGGCGAGCAGCACCGGGGTGACCTCCGGTTCGGGGCAGCGCCGGGCGGCGTCGACGATCATGCCCCGGTAGGCGACCGGGACGTCCGAGCCGGCCGGGATCGCGCCGGGCAGCGGCGGCGGGCCCCGGTGGGCGCCCGGCCCGGCGGGCTCCGGTCCCCCGGTCAGCGCGAGGACGGTGACCGCGCAGGCCAGTAGGCCGGCTCCGGCCCGCACGGCGGCGCGGCGGCGACGGACCGGACGGGCGGCGGCCCGGGCGACCAGCGCGGCGAGGTCGGTGCGGGCCCGTTCCTCCCGGCCGGGCGCGAGGCAGGCGGTGACCACGGGGCACCAGCGCGCCGGCAGCGCCGCGTCCAACCGCAGCGGGGCCGCGCCGCGGGCGTACGCCTGGGCGGCCAGCGAGCGGGCCCGGGCGGTGGCGCCGAGGAAGGGGTGCAGTCCGCCGGTGAGCAGCTGGTGGGCGAGCACGCCGAAGGCCCAGACGTCGGCGCTGGGGCGCACCGCGACGCCGCGCGCGCCGGTGCGCTGGGACCACCACTCGGGCGGGACGTGGTCGGGCGAGCCCAGCGGCGGGGCGTACGCGTGGGTGCCCTCCAGTTCGGCGGTGAGGCCGAAGTCGGCGATCTTGGCGGTGCCGTCGGGCATCAGGAGGACATTGGCCGGTTTCAGGTCCCCGTGCACCCAGCCGGACCGGTGCATGTGGGTCAGCCCGGCGCAGACCTCGGCGAGGACGCGCTCGGCGCCGGGCACCGCGGTGCCGGGGCGGGCCACCGCCAGCACGTCCTGCAGGCTGCGGGCGGCGCGCTCCATCACCAGGGCGACGGTGCCGTCCAGGTCCGGGTGGTCCGGGTCCTCGACGGTGACCACGGCGACGGTGCGGATCAGGTGCGGGTGGTCGGCGCGACGGCTGAAACGCTGTTCGCTGCGGGCCATCCGGGCCACGGTCCGGCGCTGGCCCGGACTGAACCGGGCGGCGGCGAGCAGCTTGACGGCGGCCGGGGCGCCGTCCGGCCCCTCGGCGGCGTGGACGCTGCCCCAGGCGCCCGCGCCGAGGAGGGCGCCGAGCCGGTACCCGGCGATCGGGTAGCCGTCCGGCACCCGGAAGGGCCGGTCGTGCAGCCGGTGACCCCCGGGGGTCCGCTCCGGCGACGGTTCGTCCGACGGTTCGTCCCGGGGTTCGTCCCGGGGTTCGTCCGCCGGCCCCTCCGGCGGCCCCGGACCGGGCCCGGCGGCGGGCCTCACGGCCGGGTGGCCGCACGACGGGGCGGGAGCAGGGCCAGGTGCTCCTCCCGGACGAGGTCGAACCTCAGGGCCAGCGCCGCGAGTTCCTCGCGCTTGCCGCCGCCGGGGCCCTCCTCGTACGGCTCCCGCAGCCGCAGCTTGGTCTCCACCAGGTAGTCGATGTGGTAGTTCACCGCCGAGCGGGTCAGCCCGCGGCAGGACGGCAGGGCGCGCAGCCTGGCCAGCACCTCGGTCACCCCGGGGACGGCGGCCGCGGAGGGCGAGCGGAGCCGGGGCTCGCAGAGCGCGAGCAGCACCAGGAAGTACTTGGCGGTCGGGTCCAGGGCGAAGGGGCTGACGGTGCGTTCGCCGTCGGCGCCGCCGGGCCCGCCGTCCAGGTAGGCGTGCTGCGGGGCGAAGACCTTGAAGGAGGCGGGTTCGCCGAGCGCGGGCAGCAGCACCCGGGACAGTTCGAACGGTACGGGTGCGCCGAGCCGGCCGGGGGCGACCTTGACGTGCTCCCCCGCACCCTCCAGGTTCTCCACCACGTAGGTGGCGGAGGTGCTGAAGTTGGACAGCCGCCAGTAGTCCTCCGCCGCGACCACCTCGCCCGCGCGGCGGGAGACGCCCTGGTCGGGCAGCGGGATGGCGGCCGGCCGGCCGGGCTCGCCGCGCCCGAACACCGCGGCCTCGCCGGGGCCCATCCGCAGCAGGGCGGGCACTGCACCGGGCGCCATCTCGCGCCCCGGGCAGGGAAGTTGCACGATGACCGTGTCCACGCAGCCACCTCCGTGGGATCGGGTCGATGGTATCCGCCCGATTCCGCCCGGCGGCACTCCCGCCACTCGGACGGGTGAGGGACACCGCCGACCGGGATCGCCGCACCGGCGGTTGCCGCCCGATCCGGCCCCCACCGGGCGACGAAGCAGACACGGTGAGCAAAAGAATGATCAAAGAGACGGTCAAGCAGGCGGCTCCCGGAGCGTGACACCGAGGGCATCAGGACCCGCCTCGCCCCTCCGGCACCGTCCGCACCGGCACCACCCGACCGTCAGGGGGTCCGTGGCGCGACACCGGCTCCGCACGGGACGACCTGCGCTTCGCCGACCACGAACTGATCGTCCGTCAGGCCGCAAGCTGTCCGGATATCGAACACTGGGCGAACGGTTGCGGTATGTAGTTGAATGGTCACCATGAGTGTGACGCAACGCACACACGCGACGTCCACAATGTGTGCAACACTCATCCCAAGGAGTGAGATTCCCTTAAATTCCAAGGAGGTTCGCATCATGCGCACTCGGATCGCAGCTGTGTTGGTGACGGTGGCAGGGATCGCCGGACTGGCGGCGGGCCCGGCCATGGCCGCCACGGCAACGTCCGAGACCGACGCCGTGGCCTGCGCCACGGTGCTCAACCGCCCCTGCATCTCGCACCAGGCCGACGGCGAGGGCGTCGTCGGCGTCGCCCAGGTCACCGCCGACCCGGCCCAGTTGACGATCGTCAAGGTCGAGGTCCGCACCCAGGCCGCCTGGGGCAGCCCCTGGGAGACCGCGGCCTCGGCCACCACCGTGCGGATCGGCTCCGCCAAGGCCGTCACCCCGCGCGTCGTCACCACCGACCTGCGCATGATCTGCGCCACCGCCGGCCCGGCGCTGGACGCGACCAAGCAGGTCACCACCTGTACCAACCCGTTCTGATCGCGGGGCCCTCGACGGGCAGCACACGCACACGCTCCGTCCGCACGACCGGACGGTAGGCGCAGGACGAGCCGGGTCGGCGCCCCGCTCGGGGCCGGCCGCCGGGACCGCCGTTCCCGGCGGCCGGCCCTTCGGCGTCCCGCGCCGAGGGGCCCGGAGACCGGCTCCGACCAGGCCCCGGGTGGACCTGGGGCACCCGTTCACGGCAAACTGGTCTAGACCTCGGAGGTCTAGACCTCAGACGCGCCTCAGAACGGTGGACCCAGTATGGAAATCGTGATCGTCCCAGACGCCCCAGCGGCCGGCGAGCTCATCGCCGCGGCGATCACCGATCTGCTGACCGACAAGCCCGACGCCCTGCTCGGCGTGGCGACCGGCTCGACCCCGCTGCCGATCTACCAGGCCCTCGCCGCGCGGGTCGGCGACGGCCGGCTGGACGCCTCCCGGGCGCGCGTCTGCCAGCTGGACGAGTACGTCGGCCTGCCGGCCGGCCACCCGGAGTCCTACCGCTCGGTCGTGCTGCGCGAGGTCGTGGAGCCTCTCGGCCTGACCGAGGACTCCTTCCTGGGCCCGGACGGCAACGCGACGGACATCGCCGCGGCCGCCACCGCCTACGACCGGGCGCTGGCCGGGGCCGGCGGCGTCGACCTCCAGCTGCTCGGCATCGGCACGGACGGCCACATCGGCTTCAACGAGCCCTGCTCCTCGCTGGCCTCCCGGACCCGGATCAAGACCCTGACCCGGCAGACCCGCGAGGACAACGCGCGCTTCTTCGACAGCATCGACGAGGTCCCGCACCACGTCATCACCCAGGGCATCGGCACCATCCTGGAGGCCCGCCACCTGGTGCTGCTCGCCACCGGCGAGGCCAAGGCCGAAGCCGTCGCGCTCGCCGTCGAGGGCCCGCTGTCCGCCGTCGTCCCCGCCTCCGCGCTCCAGCTGCACCCGCACGCCACCGTGGTGGTCGACGAGGCCGCCGCCTCGCGCCTCAAGCTCGCCGACTACTTCCGCGACACCTACGCGGCCAAGCCGGCCTGGCAGAAGCTCTGAACGCTCCCGCACACCCGTGACGGCCGGGGCGCCGGCCACCGCTACCCCGGTGGCCGGCGCCGCGGCCCGGTCGTGGGCCCCGGCGGGCGTCAGTGCTTGCGGAGCCAGCCGGCGAAGGCCTCCAGGGCCGGACCGGGGTCGCGGCGGCCGAGGCCGATGCGGAAGCGGTCGGCCGGGGTGGGCGTCAGCTCGGAGCGGAAGATGCTCGCGGGCAGCAGGATGACGCCCGCCTGCTCGACCAGCCCGGCGCAGAAGTCCTCGACGCCGTCCGCCCCGAGGTACCGCGGGAACGCGACGCAGCCGCCGTCCGGGGCGCGCCACTCGAAGCGGTCGGCGAACTCCGCGAAGAAGGCGTCGAAGAGCGGCAGGTTCTCCGCGATGATGCCGCGGTTGCGCGCCAGGATCCGTTCGCGGGCCGTGATCGCGATCCGGGCCAGCACCTCGCTCGGCGCCGAGTTGCAGATCGTGGCGTAGTGCTTGGCCCGCTCCAGGCGGGCGCGCAACTCCCGGTCCCGGCAGGCGATCCAGCCGATCCGCAGGCCGGGCAGGCCGAGCGACTTGGAGGTGACGTTGAGCGAGAGGGCGCGCTCGGAGAGGTCGGCGGCCTGCGGGAGGGTCCGCGACGGGTCGCGCTCCAGGCCGCGGTAGACCTCGTCCGAGAAGAGTCGGATGCCGCGCCCGCCGCAGAGTTCGACGAGCCGGGCGAAGTCGGCGGCGCCGATCACCGCGCCGGTGGGGTTGTTCGGGAAGTTGACCGACACCACCCTGGTGTTCGGGCGCAGCGCCGCCTCGACCGCGTCGAGGTCCAGCGCCCAGTCCCGCCGCTCGTCCAGCGCGACGCCGGTGACCTCGCACAGGGAGAGCGGAATCGTCTCGGCGGACTGGTAGTTGGGGGTCACCACCACCGCGTGGTCGCCCGGTTCGAGCAGCACCCGCATGGCGAGGTTCAGCCCCTCCTGGGCGCCGCCGAAGCAGATCACGTCGTCCGCGTCGACCCGCTCGTACATCCCGGCGACGGCCCGGCGCAGCCCGGGGTCACCGTAGGTCTCGGTGTAGCCGAGGGCGAGGGTGTCCCAGGCCTCGCGGTCCTCGGGGCCGGCCAGGGCGAGCAGCTCGGCCATCGTCATGGTCTGGGCGTCGGAGGCGGTGAGGTGGTGGGGGGCGGTGAACTCCCAGCGGGACAGGTGGGTTTCGAGCCGGAAGTCGGGGAGCTGGGGCACGGGGCGGTTCCTTCCTGAGGCCCGCGGGGGGCTGCGGGGGGCTGCGGGGCGTGCGGTCCTGCGGGGGGTCGCGGGTCTTGCGGGGTTCAGGGCCCCGCGGGGTTCAGGGCCGCGTGGGGTTCAGGGCCGCGTGGGGTTCAGGGCCCCGCGGGGTGCTTGAGTTCGGCGAGCAGGCTGTAGGCGGTGGAGCGGGAGATCCGCAGTGCGGTGGCGACGACGGGAACGGCGCGGCGCACGGCGAACACCCCGGCCTCGTCGAGTTCGCGCAGCACGGCCAGCCGGTCCTCGCGGGTGAAGCGTTCCAGCGGACGGCCCTGCGCGCGGACGCGGCCGCCGATCACGTCGTTCATCCGCTCCGTCCAGTCCCGTTCGAAGAGCGGTTCGGGGCGTGGCGCGCTGGGTGCGGCGAAGCCGGCCAGCAGGGCGGCGGCCTGTTCCAGCGGGCCCCGGTCGAGGTTGACGCAGAGCACCGCCGTGGGCCGGCCGGCGTCGTCGCGCAGCACGGCGCTGACGGAGGAGAGCCGGCGGCCGTCGGGCAGCGACTTCTCGTACGGGCCGTAGACGTCGGGGGCGGAGGGGTCGACCTCGTCGAGTTCGCCGAGCATCGACGGGTCGCCGGGGGCGCGGGGGGTCATCGGGTTCCAGATGGCGAGCACCCGGTCGGTGGCGGGGTCGTGCAGCACCACCTCGGCGTACGGGCCGAGCAGCAGGGCCACCGCGCGGCAGACCGGGGCGAAGGTCCGCACCCGGGGGTCGGGGTTTTCCGAGGGCATGTCTGGACTGTACGTCCAGATCGGACACTTCGTCCAGCACGGTCCCGGCGCCGTCGACGGCGGAGGCCCCGCCGGGTTGCCGGCGGGGCCCGAGGTCCGTGCTCACACCCTCGTCCGGGCCGGCGCCGCGGTCCGAGGACGGACCCGGGGCGCCCGGACGGACGCGGGTGCTACTTGCAGGTGACCGTCAGCCCGAGGACGCTGGCACAACTGCGGGTGTCCCGGCTGGTGGTGGGAGCCGGGTCGGCGGGCGTGCCGGCCGAACGGGCCACGGTGACGTCCCAGTTCCGGATCGGCGAGAGCAGGCCGACCCTGGCCGAGAAGTGCCGGACGGCGGTCGCCCCCTTGGCCAGCGGTGCGGACAGCGCGCAGGTGAGCTTCCCGGCCGCGACCGTGCAGTCGGTGGAGCTCCAGGTCAGCCCGGCGGGCAGGGTGGCGGCCACGGCGGCCGCCGTCAGCGGGTCCGGCCCCTGGTTGGTCAGCGTGACCACGTAGTCGACCCGGCTGGCGAGCAGCTGGGTCACCGGGGTCGCGGTGAGCGCCACGCCCAGGTGGGCGCTGGGCGCGGTGTAGGTGAAGCGGTCGGCGGCGACGGCCGCGCTGGTGCCGCCGGGCGTGGTGACCCGGACGTCCACCGGACCGGTCACGGTGGTGGCGGGGGCGGTCGCGGTGCAGCTGGTCTTCGTGCAGCTGAACGCGGCGGCCGCACCGGCCGCACCGAAGGTCACGGCGGTGGCGCCGTTGAGGTCGGTGCCGGTGACGGTCACCGCGACGCCGCCCGTCCCGGAGCCGCCGTTCGGGGTGACCGCGGTCACGGCGGGCACCGGCAGCGGGAAGTCCAGCACCTGGACGGCGCCGCCGGTGAAGTCCGCCAGGTAGCCGTGCCGCCCGTCGGCGGTCAGCGCCAGCGCGTACGGGCTGGCACCCACCGGGACGGTCGCGGTGACGGTCCGGGCGGCGGTGTCCACCACGCTCAGCGTGTTGTCGGCGTAGTCGGACACGTACGCGGCCGAGCCGTCGGGGGCGAGGGTGACGGCGTACGGACCGGAGCCGACCGCGACGGTGCCCAGGACCGCGTTCGCCGCGGTGTCGATCACGGCGGCGGTGCTGTCGTCGCCGTCGGCGACCCAGAGCCGGCTGCCGTCGGGGCTGAGGGCGAGGCCGAAGGCGCTGTGGCCGACGGGAACGGTGGCGCTCACCGCGCTGCCCACGGTGTCGACGACGTTCACCGCCTTGTCCCCGGAGGCCGCGACGTACAGCCGCTTGCCGTCCGCCGAGACGGCCAGCCCGTGCGGCTCGGCACCGACCGGGACGGTCGCGGTGACGGTGTTCGTCGCGGTGTCCAGCACGCTCACGGTGTTGGCGGCGGCGTTGCTCACGTAGGCGCGCGCGCCGTCGGGCGACAGGGCGAGGCCCCAGGGCTGGGCGCCGACCGGGACGGTCGCGGTCACGGTGTTCGACGCGGTGTCCACGACGCTGACCGTGTTGTCCAGGTGGTGCGTCAGGTAGGCGCGGTGCCCGTCGGGCGAGACGGCGACCGCGTAGGAGCCGGAGCCGTCGGTGAAGCTGCCCGTCACCGTCCCGCTCGCGGTGTCCAGCACGCTGACGGTGCCGGTGCTCTGGCTGGTGACGTAGGCGTGGCCGCCGTCCGGCGTCAGCGCGACACCGGCCGGGTAGGGCGCCACCGGCACCTGGGCGGTGACGGTCGGCGGTGGTGCGGCGGCCCGGGCGGTGCCGGGCTGGGACAGCAGTGCGGCCGTGGCCGCGGCTATCGCGGTCACGGCCGTCAGGGTCCGGCGGGGTGCTCGGCGTGTTCTCACGGTCTCTCCGTTCGGTCGGCGGTGCGGCTGTGCGGTGGTGCCGGTGGTGCCGGTGGTGCGGGTGGTGCGGCTGTGCGGTACGTCACGTGCGGGGTCGACGGTGCCCGGCCGCACCTGCGGTACCGGGCCGCACGGGCGGTGCGGTGCGCCACGCCCGGGGCGCCGCGCCACGCGCGGGGCGGGCCCGGGGCCGCACGAAGCGTAGAAGCCGTGCTGACTGCCCGTCAGCGGGTGACCACTAATGTCGCCAACTGTTCAGATTCGACCGGTTCACCGGGGCAGCCGACGGGACCGGCCCGATCAGGGGCGTGCAGAAAATTGGAGTTGTGGAGTCGTATTCGATAGCGTTTCGAACGTGAGGCTGACCAAGAGCACCGACATCGCCCTCCGGATCGCCATGCGACTGGCGGTCCTGAAGGAGGGCGACAACCCGACCACCCGCGAGGTGGCCGAGTCGGTCGGCGTGCCCTACACCCACGCGGCGAAGGTGGTCAGCCGCCTGCAGCACCTCGGGGTGGTGGAGGCTCGGCGCGGTCGCGGCGGCGGGCTGATGCTCACCTTCGCCGGGCGGACCGGCTCGCTCGGACTGCTGCTGCGGGAGCTGGAGGGCGTCGGCGACGTGGTCGGCTGCGAGGACGACCCGCCGTGCCCGCTGCGTGCCGCGTGCCGGCTGCGCGGGGCGCTGCGCAACGCCCAGGAGGCGTTCTTCGCCACGCTCGACCCGCTCTGCATCGACGACCTGGTGGCCGCGCCCACCGGGCCGGTCCTGCTCAGCCTCACCGCACGACCGCCGGGCACTCCCGCCACCGGGTCCGCCGGCTGACCCCGCCCCACCCACCGCTCCACCCCCGCCCCACCCGACCGACCCGCCCCCAACGGGGTCGCGCGCCACCGCGCGGCCTTTAATGCGAATCTCAGATACCAGTTAGGAGCCCCACTGATGCTGTCCGCGAAGTCCGCCGAGGTCATCGAGGCCACCCTGCCCGTCGTCGGCGCCGCCATCGGCGACATCACCCCGCGCTTCTACGACCGGCTGTTCGCCGCCCACCCCGAGCTGCTGCGCGACCTCTTCAACCGGGGCAACCAGGCCAACGGCACCCAGCGCCAGGCCCTCGCCGGTTCGATAGCCGCCTTCGCCTCCGCCCTGGTCGCCCACCCGGACCAGCGCCCGGACGCGATGCTGGCCCGGATCGCCCACAAGCACGTCTCGGTCGGCATCGCCGACGACCAGTACAAGATCGTCCACGAGCACCTGTTCGCCGCCATCGTGGAGGTCCTCGGCGAGGCCGTCACCCCCGAGGTCGCCGCCGCCTGGGACGAGGTGTACTGGCTGATGGCCAACGCCCTGATGGCCGTCGAGAACCGGCTGCGCACCGAGGCCGCCGCAGGCGGTGACCCGGACGACCTGTGGCGCCCGTACACCGTGGTGGCCCGCCACCAGGAGACCGAGACCGTCACCGGCTACCTGGTCCGCCCGGCCGACGGCCGCCCCGTCCCGGCGTCCCGCCCCGGCCAGTACGTCTCCGTGCGCACCGAACTGCCCGACGGCGCCCGGCAGATCCGCCAGTACAGCCTCTCCGGCCGGGCCGACGGCGCGCTGCGCTTCAGCGTCAAGCGCGAACCGGGCGGCGAGGTCTCCGGCCACCTGCACGACCACCTGCGGGCCGGCGACACCGTCGAGCTCTCGGCCCCGATGGGCGACGTCCTCCTGGCCGACGGCGACGGCCCGGTACTGCTCGCCTCCGCCGGCATCGGCAACACCCCGATGACCGCGATGCTCGACCACCTGGCCGCCGCCGGCTCCACCCGCCGGATCGTCTCGGTGCACGGCGACCGCAACCAGCTCGACCACGCCTTCCGTGCCGACCTGGCCCGGCTGACCGCCGAGCTGCCGAACGCCACCGCCCACGTCTTCTACGAGCAGCCGCTCGGCGAGTGGCCGGCCGAGCGCACCGGACTCGTCGACCTCGCCTCCGTCGAGGTGCCGGCCGGCACCACCGCCTACCTCTGCGGCCCGCTGCCCTTCCTGCGCGCCGTCCGCGAGCAGTTGCTGACGGCGGGCGTCCCGGCCGCCGACATCCACTACGAGGTGTTCGGCCCCGACCTGTGGCTCGGCGCCTGATCACCGGCGCCCCGGCCGGATCCCCGGTCCGGGGGGCGCGGGTCCTGATCCCCCGGACCGGCGCCGCGGGTCCTGATCCCCGGGCCCGCGGCTGACTCCGGGCCCACGACGGCGAGTTCCCCCCACGGCACCGGTCCGCTCGATACGATCACGAGCGGGCCGGTGCCGCACGACTGGAGGGAGCCCGGATGCGGGTCGCGCTGTTCGCCACCTGCGTCAACGACGCGCTGTTCCCCGCCACCGCGGTCGCCACCGTGCGGCTGCTGGAACGCCTCGGCGTGACGGTGGACTTCCCCGCCGGACAGACCTGCTGCGGGCAGCCGCAGTACAACACCGGCTACCGGAGGGCCTGCGAACCGCTGGTGCGGCGCACCGCGCGGGCCTTCGCCGGGTACGACCACGTGGTCACCCCCTCCGGTTCCTGCGTCGCGATGGTGCGCGACAACTACCCGAGGCTCGGCGCCCGGGCCGCCGCCGAGGGCCGGGGCGGCGAACTGGCCGACCTCGCCGCCGACCTGGCGCCCCGGGTGTACGAGCTGACCGAGTTCCTGACCGACGTGCTCGGCGTCGAGGACGTCGGCGCGCACTTCCCGCACACCGTCACCTACCACCCCTCCTGCCACGGCCTGCGGGTGCTCGGACTGGGCGAGCGGCCGCGCCGACTGCTGCGCGCCGTCCGGGGGCTGGAGCTGGTCGAGCTGCCCGGCGCGGAGGAGTGCTGCGGATTCGGCGGCACCTTCGCGGTCAAGAACGCGGCGGTCTCGGCGGCCATGGCCGCCGACAAGATCGCGAACGCCCTCGGCACCGGCGCCCGGGTGCTGTGCGGCGCCGACAACTCCTGCCTGCTGCACCTCGACGGCACGCTGCGCCGCCGGGGCGAGGCACTGCGCCCGCTGCACCTGGCGGAGATCCTGGCCGCCACCGAGGAGCACCCCTGGAGGCCCGCGTGACCGGCACCTTCCTCGGCATGCCCGCCTTCCCCGAGGCCGCCACCCGGGCCGTCCGGGACGAACGGCTGCGCGCCAACCTGCGGCACGCCACCCACACCATCCGCGACAAGCGGGCCCGGGCGGTCGCCGAACTCGCCGACTGGGCCGAGCTGCGCGCCGCCGGGAAGGCGATCAAGGACCACACGCTGCGCCACCTCGACCGCTACCTGCTGCGGTTGGAGGAGTCCGTCACCGCGGCCGGCGGCACCGTGCACTGGGCCGCCGACGCCGCGGAGGCCAACCGGATCGTCGCCGGCCTGGTCCGGGCCACCGGGGAGACCGAGGTCGTCAAGGTCAAGTCGATGGCCACCCAGGAGATCGGGCTGAACGAGGCGCTCGCCGCCGAGGGCGTCACCGCCTACGAGACCGATCTCGCCGAACTGATCGTGCAGTTGGGCGACGACCGGCCCTCGCACATCCTGGTGCCCGCGATCCACCGCAATCGGGGCGAGATCCGGGAGGTGTTCGCCGAACGGATGGCCGACTGGGGCCGCCCGGCACCCGAGGGCCTCACCGACTCCCCCGCCGAACTCGCCGAGGCCGCCCGGCTGCACCTGCGGGAGAAGTTCCTGCGCGCCCGGGTGGCCGTCTCCGGCGCCAACTTCATGGTCGCCGAGACCGGCACCCTGGTCGTCGTCGAGTCCGAGGGCAACGGCCGGATGTGCCTCACCCTCCCGCGCACGCTGATCTCCGTGGTCGGCATCGAGAAGGTCGTGCCGACCTGGCGGGACCTGGAGGTCTTCCTCCAACTGCTGCCCCGCTCCTCCACCGCCGAGCGGATGAACCCGTACACCTCGATGTGGACGGGCACGAGCGGGGGCGACGGCCCGGAGGAGTTCCACCTGGTGCTGCTGGACAACGGCCGCACCGCCGCGCTCGCCGACGAGGTCGGCCGCCAGGCGCTGCGCTGCATCCGCTGCTCGGCCTGCCTCAACGTCTGCCCGGTGTACGAGCGGGCCGGCGGCCACGCGTACGGATCGGTGTACCCGGGGCCGATCGGCGCCATCCTGACACCCCAACTACGCGGCACCGCAAGCCCGTTGGACGCCTCGCTGCCGTTCGCCTCCTCGCTCTGCGGGGCCTGCTACGAGGTGTGCCCGGTGGCGATCGACATCCCCGAGGTACTGGTCCACCTGCGCGAGCGGGTCGCCGAGCAGGGTGGGCACCCGCTGGAGCGGGCCGCGGTGGCCGCCGCCGGGTACGTGCTGGACCACCCGGCGGCGCTCGCGGCCGCCGAACGGCTGGCCGGGCGCACCCGCGCGCTGCACCCCCGCCGGCTGCCCGGGCCCGGGCGGGCCTGGACCGACACCCGGGACCTGCCGGAGGTGCCCGCCGAACCGTTCCGCGACTGGTGGCGGAGGAACCGCACATGACCGCACGGGAGTCGATCCTCGCCCGGATCCGGACCGCGCTCGGCGACACCGCCGGGGCGGACGAGCAGCCGGTGCCCCGCGACTACCTGACCGCGCACGTGCCGCCGGACGACCCGGCGGCGCTGGTCGACCTGCTGCACCGCAACCTGGCCGACTACCGGGCCGTGGTGCACCGCTGCCACGAGGACGAACTGCCGCAGCGGATCGCCGGGTTGCTGGCCGGGCGGGGCAGCCGGGCGGTCGCCGTGCCGGACGGGCTGCCGGCCGGTTGGCTGGCGGCGGCCGCCTCCGCCGTCGAACTCGTCCCGGACCGCGGGACGCTCACCGCGGCCCGGCTCGACGCCGTCGACAGCGTGGTCACCGGCTGCGCGCTGGCCGTCGCCGAGACCGGGACGATCGTGCTGGACGCCGGTCCCGGCCAGGGGCGGCGGCTGCTCTCGCTCGTCCCCGATCACCACGTCTGCGTCGTCCGGGCGCCGGAGCAGGTCGTCGCCTCGGTGCCGCTCGCGCTGCCCCTCCTGGATCCCCGGCGGCCGCAGACCTGGATCTCGGGGCCCTCCGCGACCAGTGACATCGAACTCGACCGGGTGGAGGGGGTGCACGGCCCGCGCACCCTGGAGGTGCTGCTGGTCGACGGGGGCCTCAGGCCGGCCTGAGCTCCAGCGTGCAGCACTTGGCCCCGCCGCCGCCCTTCAGCAACTCGGAGACGTCCACCGGGATCGGCTCGTAGCCGTGCTCGGCGAGGCGGCCCGCCAGGTTCTTGGCGGTGTCCGGCAGCAGCACCCGGCGGCCGTCGGAGACCGCGTTCAGTCCGAACACCTCGGCGTCGGCGCGGTCGGCGAGGATCGCGTCCGGGTAGAGCGTGCGCAGCACCGCGCGGCCGTCGGCGTCGAAGGCCTCCGGGTAGTACATGACGTGGTCGTCGGCGAGGACGGCCAGGGCGGTGTCCAGGTGGTAGAAGCGCGGGTCGACCAGGTTCAGGCTGACCACCGGCACGCCGAACAGCTCGCCCGCCTCGGCGTGCGCGGCCCGCGTGCTGCGGAAGCCCGTCCCGGCGAGCACCCGGCCGCCCACCACCAGGTGGTCGCCCTCGCCCTCGTTGACGTGCCCGGCGCGGCGCACCTCGCGGTAGCCGTGCGCCCGGAACCAGGCCTGGTAGGCGTCCGACTCGGCGGCGCGCTCCGGGTGGCGGAAGGTCGCCACCAGGGCCCGGCCGTCCAGTACGGTCGCGCCGTTGGCGGCGTAGACCATGTCGGGCAGCCCGGGCAGCGGGTCGATCAGTTCGACGGTGTGGCCGAGCCGGCGGTAGGTCCGGCGGAGCCGCTCCCACTGGCGCAGCGCGAGCGCGGTGTCGGTGGGCCGGCCCGGGTCCATCCACGGATTGATCGCGTAGTCCACGGTGAAGTGCGTCGGACGGCACATCAGGTAGCGCCGTGGCCGCGCGGTGCGCTCCGGGGTCTGCGAGGGCATGGCTCAACCGTCCTTGGATCGCGGGAGGGACCGGGTTCCGCCGGTACGGAACGCCGCTCTGTTGCAGAGGCGGCTGCCCCGGCGGCACCGTTCGCACACCCGCGCGGGCGCCCCCGGTGGACGCACGCCCCCGCGCAACCGGCGCGAGCACCGGCGCACGGGCTCTCCCCGTCGGCTGCCGACGGGGAGAGCCGACGACGGAGCGCCCGTCCCTACCAGCGGACCGCCGTGAAGTCGACCGGCGCCGGCCGCAGCCCCCGGCAGCGCTCGGCGAGGGAGCGCAGCCGACGGTCCGCCTCCTCGGCGGGCATCCGGCGCCGGTCGCCGTGGCCGGGCAGCAGCCACTCGAAGCGGAGCACGCCCAGGGCGCGTTCCAGCGAGGCGGCCTGCTCCTCGATCGAGTACCAGGTGACGGCCTCCTGCACCTCCACGTCCCCGGTGGTGCGGGACCAGTACAGGCTGTCGCCGCTGAAGCAGTACCGCTCGTCGGCGACGAACAGCACGCTGCCGCGGGTGTGGCCGGGGAAGGGGTGGGCGACCAGCCCGGGGGTGATCTCCACCGGCCCGGTGCCGCGCAGCACCCGGTCCGCGTCGGGGGCGGCGTCGAGGTCGCCCTCGTGGATCCAGAGCCGGGCGCCGAGCCGGTCGGCGTAGCGCCGGCCGTGCGCGGCGTGGTCCTGGTGGGTGAGCAGGACGTCGGTGACCGGGCCCAGCGCGGCGTAGCGGGCGGCGAGGGCCTCGCTGTAGCGGGGCGTGTCGACCATCGCCCAGCCGCCGGGGCGGCGGCACAGGTAGGAGTTGGCGCCCGCGGTCCGGCGGGAGTTGTGGCCGAGCAGCAGCACGTCGCCGGCGTCGTCGAGCGCGAGCGGGAAGGGGTCGCCGCCGGGGTCGAGCGGACCGGTGCCGGGGCGCACGGAGCGGGTCGGGCAGGCGTGGGCGGCGGCCAGCAGTTGCCGGCGCTCGGCCGCGTCGCGCGGCTGCCGGACCAGCTCGGAGCGGCCGGCGTGCTCGCGGACCAGGTCCGGCGCGAGCTGTCGGGCGACGTCGCAGTTGGTGCAGCGGTCGTCGATGGACCAGGTCTCGGGTGCGCCGGAGCGCGTGTCGGTGGCCATGGATGCCTTCCCCCAGGAGGACGGCGGCCGGGCGGCCGCTCCCTTCGAGCATCGGCCGGGCGGGCCCGGAAGCGGTAGGGGGTACGGATCTTGTGCTTTCCGCGACACGGCGCTCCGAGCGGCGGAGAGGGGCCGATGAGCGTACGTGCTCCATCTCACGTGCCACCAGGGCCACCTACGGTGGCGTAGGTCACTTGATGAGGTGAACTATCTCTTTCATGCCGAACCTCCAGGAGACCCTTCACCTCAGTTCGTACGCCGCCCTCGGGGACAGCTTCACCGAAGGCCTGAACGACCCCGGTGTCGACGGCAGGTTCGCCGGGTGGGCCGACCGCCTGGCCGGGATCCTCGCCGACGGGCGCCCGCCGGGCGCGTTCCGCTACGCCAACCTCGCGGTGCGCGGCCGGCTGCTGGACCAGATCGCGGCCGAGCAGGTGCCGCAGGCCGAGCGCCTCCAGCCCGACCTGGCCACCTTCTGCGCCGGCGGCAACGACATCCTGCGACCCGGAAGCGACCCGGACGAGGTCGCGGAGCGCTTCGAGGCGGCCGTCGTCCGCCTCGCCGCGTCCGCCGGGACCGTGCTGATCTGCACCGGCTTCGACACCCGCGACGTCCCGCTGCTGAAGCACCTGCGCGGCAAGATCGCCACCTACAACGGACACATGCGGGCCGTCGCCGACCGCAACGGCTGCAAGGTGGCCGACCTGTGGTCGCTGCGCGCGGTGCAGGACCGGCGCGCGTGGAGCGAGGACCGACTGCACCTGTCCGGCGACGGCCACCAGCGGGTCGCCCTGCTGGCCGCGCGCTCACTGGGCCTGGCCACCGACCAGGACCCGGAGGCGCCGTGGCCGGACGCCCCCGTGCTCACGCCCGCCGACCAGCGGCGCGAGAACATCCAGTGGGCCCGCGAACACCTGATCCCGTGGGTCGGCCGACGCCTGCGCGGCGAGTCCTCCGGCGACCACGTCGAGGCCAAGCGGCCCGACCTGATGCCTCTCTGACGGACCGTCAGGCCGGTCAGGCCCGTCGTGCCGCTCCACCGGACAGCGCGGGACGCACCCTCCGCGCCGCCCGGTGGAGCAGCACGGCCCCGACCGCGCCGACCAGGTACCAGAACAGGTCCGGCGGGTTGAAGGTCGAGCCGAGGACCAGCCGGGCGAAGGTGCTGCGGCGGCCCCACGCGTCCGGCAGCCCGGTGAGCTGGAACAGCTCCACGGCCCAGCTCAGCGCGGCCGCCGCCACGCCGGCCCGGACCGGGCGCACCCGCGGAACGGCCAGCACGATCAGGGCGTACAGCAGGACGGTGTAGAGCGCGTCCCCCGCGTACTTGGCGACGTCCCCGCCCGCCACCGCCCGCACACCCAGTCCCGCGGCCACCGTCACCACCGCCGCCGCCCCTGCGGCCGCACGGGCCCGCAGATTCCCCCGAAGATCATCCACGCGCCCACGCTACCCCGGCCCGGGACGGCACCCGGACGGCACCCGGTCCGCACCCCTCACGCGCCCCTCGCGCCGCGGCCCGGGGCGGGGCGGGGCGGGGCGGGCGAGGACGCCCGACCCACCCACCGCTCCCGCGACCGCTGCCCACCGCCCCCGCGACCGCGACCGCGACCGCGACCGCCCGCGCATCTCACTCCCCCCGCAGGAACCACCGCGCGGCTCCGGACGTCACTCCCCCCGATGACACCATCCGCGCAGGTCGCGGGCGGGTGAGGACCGGAAGGGACGGGCGGGGCGCGGTGGCGCGGATGACCGAGGCAGTGGACGGGGCGGAGCCGAGAACGGCGGGAGGCCGGGGCGGCCCGGGTGTCGTGGCGCAGCGCAGCGGGGACGGCCCGGCCGGACCGGCCCGGCGCGGGTTCGCGGTGGCCGGGTTCGCGCCGGCGCAGGACGGGCAGGCCAAGGAGCGGGGCAAGGAACTGAGGCTGCGGGTGCCCCGGGAGCGGCACGCCGAGTTCGCCGCGTCCCCCGGGCGGCCGACCGCCGTGCAGGCGCTCGAAGCGTCGAACGCGGGCCGGATCGACGCGTTGGTGCCGATCAGGGTCGGGCGGATGGCCGCCACGCCGTTCGCCTTCCTGCGCGGGTCGGCCGGGCTGATGGCCGCCGACCTCGCGGGCACCCCGGTGACCGGGGTGGGCGCCCAGCTGTGCGGGGACGCGCACGCCGCCAACTTCGGCCTGTACGGCGACGCCCGCGGCCAACTGGTCATGGACATCAACGACTTCGACGAGACCGTGCACGGCCCGTGGGAGTGGGACCTGAAGCGGCTCGCCGCCAGCATGGTGCTGGCCGGCCGGGAGACCGGCGCGAGCGAGGCCACCGCGCGCGACGCCGCCGAGCACGTGGCCGGCGCGTACCGCCGGACCATGCGCACCCTCGCCAAGCTGCCCGCGCTGGACGCCTGGAACGCCGTCGCCGACGAGCAGTTGGTCTCCTTCGCCGAGGCGCACGACCTCGCGGACGTGCTGCGCAAGGTCGGCGCCAAGGCGCTCGGCAACACCAGCGCCAAGTTCGCCGCCCGCAGCACCTCCCGCACCGCGGACGGCGGGTGGCGGTTCGCGGCCGCCCCGCCGGTGCTCACCGAGGTGACCGACGCGACCGCCCGGGCGGTCGCCCACGCGCTCGGCCCGTACGTGGAGACGGTGCCCGCCGAGGTGCGCACCCTGCTGTCCCGGTACCGGGTGCAGGACGTGGCGTTCCGGGTCGTCGGCACCGGCAGCGTCGGCACCCGCTCGTACGTGGTGCTGCTCACCGACCACCAGGACCAGCCGCTGGTGCTGCAGGTGAAGGAGGCTCGCCCGTCGGTCCTGCTGCCCCACCTGCCGCAGCCGGCGCAGCCGGCGCAGGACGGCCACGAGGGCCGCCGGGTCGTCCTCGGCCAGAAGCACATGCAGGTGGTCAGCGACACCCTGCTGGGCTGGACGACCGTCGACGGACTCCCCTACCAGGTGCGCCAGTTCCGCAACCGCAAGGGCAGTGTCGACCCGGCCGCGCTGAAGCCGGGCCAGCTCGACGACTACGCGCGGATCACCGGCGCCCTGCTCGCCCGGGCGCACGCGCACACCGCCGACCCGGGGCTGCTGGCGGGGTACTGCGGCAAGGGCGAGGCACTGGACGAGGCGGTCGCGGCCTTCGCCGTCGCCTACGCGGACCGCACCGAGGCGGACCACGCCGATCTGCTCACCGCGGTGCGCAGCGGGCGGCTGGCCGCCGAACACGGCGTCTGATCCCCGGCCCGCGCAGCGCCCTGAGCGCCCTGAGCGTCCTCAGCGCTCTCAGCGTCCTCAGCGGGCCAGGAACGGCGCCACCACGGCGACGAACTCCCCGGGCCGGGCACCGTGCACCAGGTGCCCGGCCTCGACGGTGACGAGCCGGCAGTCCGGGATCAGCCGGGCGAGTTCGGCGATCCGCTCCTGGGGGATGTGACTCGCCGGCCCGCCGGCGACCGCCAGGGTGCGGGCGGTGATCCGCGTCAGCCCCTCCCGCCAGGCCGGATCGGGGTCGTCCAGCTGGGCCCGGACGGCCCTGACCATCGTCCAGTCGAAGTGGACGCTCCCGTCCGGCTCGTCCGGCAGCGCGCTCGCGGGGCGCGGGTACAGCGCCGGGATGTCCTCCAGGACCAGCCGGTCGATCCGCTCCGGCTCGGCCTGGGCGAGGAGGAACGCGACGGCGCCGCCCATCGAGTGGCCGACCAGGTCGACGCGCTCCAGCCCGAGCACGTCGAGGAAGGCCAGCACGTCGTCCCGCATCGCCTGCAGGCTGTAGGAACCGGGCCGACCGCTGTCGCCGTGGCCGCGCAGGTCGAGCGCGAACACCCGGTGACCCGGCGCGAGCCCGGGCAGGACGACGTCCCAGTCGGCGGCGCGCTCGCCGAGGGCGTGCAGCAGCACCAGCGGCGGCCCTCCGGCGGGCCCGCTCTCACGGTAGGCGAGCGTCACTCCGGGCAGGTCCACGGTCCGTACATCGGTCATGCCGACCACCGTACGGCCCCCGGTCCCGCCCGTGGCCGGGTGTTCGCCCTCGGCTCAGCCGCTGGTCGGGCGCGGTGCCGGGCGCGGTGCCGGGCGCGCGGACCCACCCGGGCGGGTCGATCGACAGGGCGGGTACCCCGGTCTCGGCGAATCCGGCGCGCGGTCCGCTGCCCATCCACCTGACACCGTCGGCGATCTTGAGGAGGCCGACGGCGACCGTCCTGAGCGCACCGCTCGGCGGGTTGCGGACCCGCTACGGCACCCGGGTGCCCTTCGGCAGGTCGAGCTCCGCCCAGACGGCCTTCCCGAAGGCGGTCCGGCAGGCCCCCCAGCGACGGCACAGGACGTTGATCAGTTGCAGTCCGCGCCCACCCTCGTCGCTCAGCGAGGCGTGCTGGATCTGCGGCAGGTCCGGGCCCCGGTCGGACACCTCGATCACCAGGCGGTCATGCCGGAGCAGCCGCAGCGGCCCGATGGCGCGGCCGTGGCGCAGGGCGTTGCCGGCCATCTCGCTGACCACCAGTTCCGCCGCGTCGACCAGGTCGGTCAGCCCCCATCCGGCCAACTGGTTCCGGACCAGGCGGCGGGCGGCGCCGGCGGCCGAGGGGTCCGCCGGGAGGTCCCACACCCGGACCTCGGCGGCCGCCCTACCGTCGAGCGCGTCGGCGACCACCAGAACCGCGTCGTCGTACCGGCCGACCGGCACCAGTTCCGCTGCCTCGGGCCCGGGGCGGGCCCGGAGCACCGGGCCGGCCTCCCGGCGCAGCCGCTCCAGGTCGTCCGCGAGGTCCCCGCGGCGCGTCTTGGCCAGCCCGTCGGTGTACAGCAGGAGCCGGGCCCCGCCGGGCAGGATGATCCGGGTCCCGTCGTAGGGGATCGTCCCGGCGCCGATCGGGCCCCCCACCGGCAGGTCGACGAAGCGCGCGGGGCCGTCCGGGCCGACCAGGACCGGCGGCACGTGCCCGGCCGAAGCGAGCGCGCAGCTGCCGTCGGCCGGATCGTAGACGGCGCACAGGCAGCTGGCGACCTGCTCCTCGTCGAGGTCGCGGGCCGCCAGGTCGAGTCGGGCGAGCACCCGCTCGGGGACCGTGTCCAGGGCCAGCAGGATGCGGGCGGCGCCGCGCAGGCGGCCCATCGTGGCGGCCGCGGGCAGGCCGCCGCCGAGGACGTCGCCGACCACCAGGGCGCTGCGGCCGCCCGGCAGCGCCACGACGTCGAACCAGTCGCCGCCCGCGACCCGGCCGTCCAACGCCGGCAGGTAGCCGCAGTGCACGTCCAGTCCCGGGGTCGGCGGGGACTCGCGCGGCAGCAAGCTCCGCTGCAGGGTGACGACCGTGTCCCGCTCCCGCTGGTAGAGGCGGGCGTTGTCGATGGACAGGGCGGCCCGTCCGAGCAGTTCCGTCACGAGCGCGAGATCCGCCCGGTCGAATCCGGGCCGGTCGCCGGAGCGGACGAAGTCGGCGATCCCCAACAGCACACCGCGGGCAATCACGGGAACCACCAGGTAGCTGTGCACACCGGCGGCGGCCAGCTGCGCGGCACCGCTCCGGGTGGAGGCGATCCGCAGGTAGTCGTCCGGGGTCGTCCTGCTGACCATGACCGGTTCGCCGGTCACCAGGGCGTCCCTGGAGTAGCTGGGCCCGAGCAGGCTGGGGCTGCCGACCGGATCGGCCTCGATCACGCGCACGCTCGGTATCCAGGCGATTGCCATCGCGCGCAGCGCGGGCCGCTCCGGCTCCTGCCACCGCTCGGTCTCCTCGCCCCGCAGCACCGTTTCGAGGAGGTCGACCGCCGCCCCGTCGGCGAACCGCGGCACGGTGAAGTCGGCCAGCTCCTGCGCGGTGCGCTTCAGGTCCAGCGTGGTGCCGATCTGTCGCCCCGCCTCGTTCAGCCAGGACAGGTCGGCCGGCAGCCGCTCGGATCCGGCCCCGCTGCACGGAGTACCGCCGCCGCCCGGAAATCGCGGTTCGGCCATGGCCTCCGCCTGTCTTGTGCAGTCCGGCCGTCCCCACCAGCCTCGCACGGGACGTGGCCGGTTGCACGGCGCGGCCGCCCGGCCGCCCCGGGGAGCGGCGGCTCGGGGCAGCCGTGGCCCCCGGGGCCGCTGCGTGGTCCGGCGCGGGACCGTGGCGGCCGGGGAAATTCCTCGGTCGAACGTGGGCACAGGGGCTCCCGGCACGGGTGGCGGCTTGCGGACCGGCCCGGGGCGGTCCGGCCCGGGGCGGTCCGCCGGCACCGACCGGCTCACGGAGACTCGACACCGGCCTGCGCGCGAGCGGCTGTGCCGAGGACTTCGATGCCTCCTCCGGGGCGGGGTGAGCGGGCCGAAGTCGGGGAGGGCACGGCGCAGCAGCCGGAGTGCGCGGTCGGTGTTGCCCTGGCCGGCGGCGGAACCGAGGCGGATCTCGGCGAAGCCGGGGCCGCGCCGGTCGCCGAGGGCAGCGCAGAGCCAGGTCCTGTCCGGGTGGGTTCGGGTTCGGCGGGGGCGTCCTGCCCGGCCTCGTGCAGGATCGCGCCGATTCCGGCCGTGCACCGGGCGATGCGGCCGATTCGCGACGGCGGCGGGCGATGCGGCCGATTCGCGACGGCGGCGGGCGACGGCAGGACCACCCGCCGACGCCCGGCCGGGTTCAGTCGCGGACGGGAGTCCGCCGACGGGTCGGCGTGACCGGCCGGTCCTCGGGCTGCTCCCGTGCGGTGGCGCGGCCCGCGAGGACCGAGGCCAGGACGGCGAGTGCGGCCACCGCCGCGCAGACCGTGCTGGCGGCGAGGTAGGCGGAGCGGTGCCCGCCCCCGCCGGCGGTCTCCCGCAGGTACACGCCGGACAGCGCCGAGACCGCGACCGCCGCCGCGATCCGCTGTGCCATCTGCAGGATCGCCCCGCTCACCCCGGCCGCCTCGGCGGGAGCGTGACGCAGCACGTACGCCTGGTTGGTGGACGCCATCAGGCCGATCGACGCACCGCCGAGGAGCTGGAGCAGCGCCAGCAGCCAGGGCAGCACGGCGGCGGACGCCCAGTGCGCGACCAGTCCGGCGGCGAGCATGGTCAGGGCCGACCCGGTCATGCCGACGGTGACGGTGCGCCGGCCGAAGCGCTGGACGACCCGCCAGGCGAGCGCGGAGGCGACGCCCATGGCGACGGCGGACGGCAGCGCGACCAGCGCGGCGCCCATCGGGGAGAGCCCGAGGCCGTCCTGGAGGAACATCGTCAGCACCAGCGAGGCGGCCAGCGACGAGCCGAACTGGGCCATCGCCGTCACCGTGCCGAGCGCGTACGGCGCGGAGCGGGTGAGCGCGGGGTGGATCAGCGGGTGGCCGCCGGCCCGGGCGTAGCGGCGCTGCCACCACACGAGCGCGCCGAGCAGCAGGAGCGCGGCGGCCGCGAAGGCCGACCAGCCGGCCCGGCCCGGCGGCCGGACGAAGGGCAGCATCAGGACCAGGGTGAGCGCGCCGACCAGCAGCAGGCCGACCGGGTCGAGGTTCGCCTGCCGGGCACTCGGCCGGGGCCGGGGCAGGTGACGGACCGCCAGGGCGAGGGTGGCCAGGCCGAACGGCAGGTTGAGCAGGAAGGTCAGCCGCCAGCCGAGCCCCGGGCCGGCCGCCGCCAGCACCGCACCGCCGATCGGCGGGCCGAGGGCGAAGGCGAGGCCGCCGGTGACGGCGTACATACCGAGGGCGCGGGCCCGCAACTGGCCGTCGAAGACGTCCTGGAGGGTGCCGATCATCTGGGAGTTGACCAGGCCCGCGCCCGCCCCCTGGACCAGCCGGGCCGCGATCAGCACCCCGGGCTCGGTGGCCGTCGCGGAGACCAGGCCGACCAGGGTGAACAGGGCGAGCCCGGCGACGAAGAACCACTTGCGGCCCTTGACGTCACCGAGCCGCCCACCGGGTATCAGCGCCAGGCCGAAGGCGAGCGAGTACCCGGCGACGATCCACTGCAGGTCGGCGGGCCCGGCGTGCAGGGTGCCGCGCAGGGCGGGTATCGAGGTGTTGAGCACGGACTGGTCGAGCAGCGTCGTGAAGCCGCCCGCGACGCAGACCAGCAGGACGCGGCGCCCGGCCGCGTCGAACCGCTCCTTCGCCGGCGGGCCGTCGGCGGCGCTCACGGCTCGACCACCACCAGGGCGTACCGGGCGTCGCCGGGGCCGAGGCTGCGGAAGCGGCTCGTCCCCGCGACGTAGCGCAGGCAGTCGCCCGGGGTGAGCAGCTGCGCCTCACCGTCCGCCGTCAGCTCCAACGCGCCCTCGAACAGCCAGAGGTGGTGCTCCCGGCCGGGCACGCAGGCTCGGTCGTACGCGATGTCGGCGCCCGCGGGCAGCCGACCCTCGACGATCTCCGCCCGCAGCGAGCCGTGCGGCGGGGACACCGACCGCCGCACGAAGCCGGTGGTCTCGTCCCGCCACACCTGCTGTTCTCCGGCCCGCACCAGCCGGGCCGGGCCGGCTGCCTCCACCTCGGCGAGCAGCCGCGACATCGTCCGGCCGTACACGGCGCACAGCCGCCCGAGCAGCGCCGCCGTCGGACTGACCTCCGCCCGCTCCACCCGCGACAGCGTCGACCGGCTGACGTCCGCCAGCCGGGCCAACTCCTCCAAGGTCCACCCGCGTTCGAGCCTCAGCTCGGCGAGCCGCTGCGCCAGGCGCTCGTCGGCGGCCGTATCGATTCCCATATTCGCGATGCTATCCCGGATACGGGATCCACTCCGGGATCCCCTGCGGGCGCCGGGACGGGCGACGTCGCGGGGCGGACGACGTCGCGGGGCGGGTGACGTCGTGGGGCGGCTGGGTTCGGGGCGGGCGACGTTGCGGGGCGGCTGGGTTCGGGGCGGGTGACGGCTGTCCGAGCGGCGCCCTCCCGTACTCCCGCCCGTGAGCCGGGCCCCGGACGGTGCCCAGCTTTGTGGCTTCGACCAGTACGACGCCCCGCGGGCCGTGCGGTTGACTGCCCGCCAGAGGCCGCGACGCGTGCCGAAGGCGCGGCGGCGGGACACGGATCCGACGGAAGGACCACACGGTGGGCGGGCAGCAGTACGACGGGATCGGCGAGGCCTTCGAGGGCTTCAAGTCCCTGCCGCTGATGCGGTACGGCGAGGTGCCGAGCTTCCTGGGCATGGTCGGGGACGTGCGCGGCAGGTCGGTCCTCGACCTGGCGTGCGGCACCGGCTTCTACAGCCGGGAGTTCAAGCGGCGCGGCGCCGCGGAGGTCCTCGGGGTCGACATCTCCGGCGAGATGATCGCCGCCGCCCGGGCGATCGAGCAGCGCGACCCGCTGGGCCTGGCCTACGAGGTCGGGGACGTGGCCGAACTGCGGCCCCTCGACCGGCGCTTCGACATCGCGCTGGGCGTGCAGTGCCTCAACTACGCCGAGTCCGTGGCGGCGATGGAGCGGATGTGCCGCGCGGTCCACCGGAGCCTGGTGCCGGGCGGGGAGTTCTTCGTGCTGGCCCAGAACCCGGACTACCGCTTCGACTGTCCGTCCCTGGAGACCTACGGGTTCCGGTGCGAGCCGACCGGCGAGGAGTCCGAGACCGGCCCGCGGGTCCGGGTCACCGCGTTCCTCGACCCGCAGCCGATCAGCATCGTCGCCTCGGCGCCGCGCCGGGAGGTCTTCGAGCAGTCGCTGCGGACCGCCGGGTTCGACGGGCTGGAGTGGGTGCCGTTGCAGGTCTCCGAGGCCGGCGTCCGCGCGTACGGCGAGGCCTTCTGGGCGGACCTCCTCGCGCACCCCCCGCTGGAGATGCTGCGCTGCCGCGCCTCCTGAGGGCCCGCAGACCCTCCCGCCGACACGGTCGTCCCCGGCCCGGCCTCGCCACCCGGCAGCTTCTCCCTCCGGGGGAACCGGCCGCCCGCCGACGGGCCTCCTGCTGATCGGGGGCCCGTCCCCGGCCGGGTCCTGCTCGACGGGGGTCCGTCGGCGACGGGGATCCCTTCTCGCCCGGGGTCGACCCCACCGGGGCCGGCCCCCCGGAGGCCGTCCTTGATGGGGGCTCGGGCCAGGCGCGCCGCCGATCATATGATGTGCGGCGAATCGTGGCCGGTCAGCGGCCCGAATGTCGAGGGGGACGATCGTGTTCGGCATCATCAGACCGTGCAGGCACCGGCTGTCCGAACGGCTGCAGACCTCCTGGATGGCCCACCTGTGCGGGCTCTGCCTCGCACTGCGCGACGACCACGGACAGCTCGCCCGGACCGCCACCAACTACGACGGCCTGATCATCTCCGTCCTGGTCGAGGCCCAGGCCGCCCAGGAGGACTCCTCCTGGCGGCGCACCGCCGGACCGTGCCCGCTGCGCGGCATGCGGACCGCCTCCGTCGCCAGGGGCGAGGGCGCCCGGCTCGCCGCCGCCGTCTCGCTCGCGCTCGCCTCGGTGAAGATCCGCGACCACGTCGAGGACCGCGACGGCGTGTTCGCCCGCCGCCCGGTCGCCGCCGGGGCCCGCGCGGTCACCCGACGCTGGGACCGGCAGAGCGCCGGCAGCGCCTCGACGGTCGGCTTCGACACCGCCGTCCTGCTCGACGCCGCCTCCCGCCAGGGCGAGTTGGAGCGGTCGCTGCGGCCCGGCGGATCCGTTCTGCTGGTCACCGAGCCCACCGAGACGGCCACCTCGGCCGCCTTCGCGCACACCGCCGCGATCGCCGGCCGCCCCGGCAACGCCGCCCCGCTCGCCGAGGCCGGGCGCCTGTTCGGCCGGCTCGCCCACCTCCTCGACGCCGCCGAGGACCAGACCGCCGACGCCGCCTCCGGCGCCTGGAACCCGCTGACCGCCACCGGCACCGACCGCGCCGAGGCCGAACGGCTCTGCCGCGACGCCGTCCACGGCATCCGGCTCGCACTGCGCGAGGTCGAGCTGAACGACCGGGCACTGGTCCACCTCCTGCTCGCGCACGAGACGGAGCGCGCCGTCGACCGGGTCTTCGGGTCCGCGCACGCGGCGAGCTGCCGCACCGGGGGCGGCACGGAGCACGGACCGGCCGGCGGCGCCACGGCCGAGCACCCGCACCAGGCACCGCCCCATCAGGCGCCCCCCGGCCAGGAACCGGGCGGGCCGGTCCCGCCGTGGGTGCCGCAGGGCCCCGGCTTCACCCCGCCCGGCTCGAAGCCGCCACGCCCGCGCAACCTGCTCGCCGGCTGCGCGGTGTGGGCGCTGATGGCCTGCACGTGCCAGCTGCTCTGCTGCGAGCACGAGGACCCGTTCAGCCGCGAGCGCCGCAAGGGGTTCTGCGAACGGCACGACTGCTGCGAATGCTGCGACGCCTGCAGCGGGTGTGACGGGTGCGGCGACTGCTGCAGCTGCTGCGACGGGTGCGACTGCTGTGACGGCTGCGACTGCGGATGCGACTGCTGATCGCCCGTCAGTCGGTGGCGGCCCCCGGGCCCGCCACCGGCCGCTGATCGACCGCCACCGGCCCGGAGTGCCCCCGCAGCACCCCGGGCCGGTCCGCGCCCGCGTGTTCCACCCGTTCGCCCTCGCCGCGCCGCCACAACGGAACCACCGTCACCGGCCGGCACCCGGCGAGTTCAGGCGTCACGGCCCGCCGCCTCCCGGTCGGCCGCCAGCGAATGCTCCAGCTTCGCCAGCAGCTGCCGGAACCGCTCGGTGTCCTGCTCCGTCATCCGCCCGTCGGGCACTGCCCCCGGCCACTCGGCCGTTCTCTCGTCCATGCGCCCGAGACTAGGCGGCGACGATCAATGGCCGATAAACGCCGCCTGGAGGCGGGGACCGGTCGGACCGATGCGGTCCCCGCCTCCTCAGGCCCCCGCCCTACTCTGCTGCCGCAAGCTCGCGCTCTTCCCCCACGGAGATCGGAGCACCTCCATGCGCGTTTCCCGAACCACCCACCGCCTCGCCGCCGTTGCCGCCGCAGCCGCACTCACCGCGGGCGCGGCGTGGACCGTCGCACCGGCCCAGGCGTCACCCGACCCGGCGGCCGCGGCCGCCGCGCCCGCCGACGCCCGACTGCCGTCCGACGGCGGGCTCACGCCCGACCAGCGACGCCGGGCCGACCAGCTGATCAGCGTCTTCGAGAACAGCACCACCGAGATCCAGTACGGCTACGCCGAGCACATCGGGGACGGCCGGGGCGTGACCGCCGGCCGGGCCGGTTTCACCACCGACGACGGCGACGCGCTCAAGGTCGTCCGCGCCCACACCGCCGCCTCCCCCGACAACCCGCTCGCCCGCTTCGTCCCGGAGCCGGAGCGGCTGGCCGCATCCGGCAGCGGGGAGACCGGCGGCCTGCCCGAGGACGAGTACGTCGCGGCCTGGAAGCAGGCCGCCGGGGACCCCGTCTTCCGGCGGGTCCAGGACGACCAGGTCGACCAGCGGTACGTCACCCCGGCGATGGACCAGGCCGACCGGCTCGGCCTCACCACCGCCCTGGCCCGCGCCGAGCTGTACGACGCCTCCATCCGGCACGGCAACGGCGGCGAGTACGACGCCCTGCCCGCACTCGTCGCCCGGACCGCCGACAGGGTGGGTCCGCCGGCCACCGCCGGGGAGCGCGCCTGGCTGGACGCCTTCTTCGACGTCCGGATCGACGATCCGACCGACCCCGCCAACCCGTCCACCGCCGACGAATGGCGCAGGTCGGTCGACCGGGTCGAGTGCCTGCGCCGGATCGCCGCCGCCGGGAACCGGGACCTCGGGTCCGTTCACCGTCACGGCCTTCGGCTCCTCCTACACCATCGGCTGACGCCACCGGCCCGGGCCCGGAGCGCGGGCCCCGCTCCGGCGCTCCGGGTCCCGCTCCGGGTCCGGCCGCCGTCACCGGTCGGCGGACGACAGCCGGCGGACGACGACCGCCCGGCCGCCTGACCGCCCGGCCGCCGCTACCGCACGCGTGCGGCGTCCAGCAGCAGCCGGGCGGCCTCCTTGGCATCGGCGGCGGACGTCGGGTCGCCGTGGACGGCGGCGGTGGTGATGGCGCCCTCGGCGAGCAGGGTCAGGTGGACGGCGGTGGCGGGCGGGGCGCCGGCGGCCTCGGCCAGACCGGCGACGTAGCCGCCGAACTCCTCCTTGTGGTGCCGCGCGGCGGCCGCGACGACGGGCGTGGTCGCGCCCAGTTCGCCGAAGGAGTTGACGAACGCGCAGCCGCGGAAGCCGGGTTCGGCGAACCACAGGCCGAGCCAGTCGAAGACCGCGAGCAGCTGGTCCCGGGGCGAGCCGCCGGAGCGGGAGACGTGCACGGCGAGGCTCTCCCGCCAGCGGCCGTCGCGGCGCAGCAGGTAGGCCTCGACCAGGTCGTTCTTGGACGGGAAGTGCTGGTACAGGCGGCGCATCGTCATGCCGGAGGCCGCCCGGACGGCGTCCATCCCGACCGCCTGGATGCCCTGTCCGTAGAACAGCTCCTCGGCCGCGTCGAGGATGCGGGTCCGCGGGTCTTCGTGCTCCATCTGCCGTGCCCCTTGAGCGAGAACGATAGTTCTCCTATCGTAGCCACCAGAGTGAGAACGATCGTTCTCACCGGCGGAATGCCCGCTCCCGAGGAGTTCACCCATGACCGAACAGCGCGACGCACAGCGCCCGCCCCTGCCCCCGTTCACCGCGGCGACCGCCCGGCAGAAGGTCCGGGCCGCCGAGGACGCGTGGAACACCCGCGACCCGCAGCGGGTCGCCCTCGCGTACACGCCCGACAGCCGCTGGCGCAACCGCGCCGAGTTCGTCACCGGCCGCGGGCCGATCGCCGAGTTCCTCACCCGCAAGTGGCACCGCGAGCTCGACTACCGCCTGATCAAGGAGCTCTGGGCGCACGACGGCGACCGCATCGCGGTCCGCTTCGCCTACGAGTGGCACGACGACGCCGGCCGCTGGTACCGCTCCTACGGCAACGAGAACTGGGAGTTCGCCCCGGACGGCCTGATGGCCCGACGGCACGCCTCCATCAACGACCTGCCGATCACCCCCGAGGAACGCCTGTTCCACTGGCCGCTCGGCCGCCGGCCCGACGACCACCCCGGCCTCACCGAGCTCGGTCTCTGAGCACCCACCGGGCGACCCGGCTCCCGGACCGGCTCCGGGGTCGACTCCGGGGCCCCCTGGGCCTCCGGGGCCGACTCCGGGGCCTCCGGGCCGCTACCCCACGGCAGCTGACGGCGTATCGGAGAACCGCAGCTCCGGACGGCACTGTTCCGCACCTGTGACACGTCGCGAACCCGCCCCTGACCTCGCACTGGGACGCTTCGTTCTCGAAAGCGAACAGCACCTGAGGGGGACCTGGACATGTCCGTGCGCAACAGATTCGGCACCGCCGCCGCGATCGCCCTGATGACCACCATCGGCGCGGTCCTGCTCTCCGCCTGCGGTCCGGAGAACTCCGGCTCCGGGTCCACCACGGCTCCGACCGGCGCCGCGCCGGGTTCCGCCGCGCCGGGGACGGCCGCCCCCGGCGCAGCGTCCGGCTCCGGCAGCCCGGCGCCCGGCGGCAAGGAGGTCAACGGAACCTCCGCCGCCAACCACCTGACCATCAGCACCGGCACCCGGACCGTCGCGATGAACGGCACCACCGTCGACTTCGGCACCGTCGTCCGCGACCTCGCCTGGTCCCCCGACGGCAAGAAGGCCGCCTTCGTCAACGGTGACGGCGACCTCGTGCTCGCCAACCCCGACGGCACCGGGAAGGTCACCCTCGCCAAGAACCCCGGCGGGGAGACCTGGTCCCACCCCACCTGGCTGCACGCGACCACGGACCCCGGTGTCACCGACGCCCCCGGCGCCCTCGCCCGCTTCGACGCCATCGTCTTCGCGAGCAGCAAGGGCGGTGCGCTGAAGCTGGAGAAGGTCCCCACCAAGACCCCCGGCGCCACCCCCGAGGTGCTCACCCCGCACAACTCCGAGGGCGGCAGCGACACCATGCCGCAGCCCCCGCAGACCGGGAACACCTGGGCAAACGCCGGCGGCCACCGCGGCGAGATCGCGTACGCCAACACCCCGGCCAACGAGGTGTACATCTACGACGACTACATCCGGCCCGCGACGCGGGACCTGGGCAAGGGCTCCCAGCCGGCCCTCTCCCCCGACGGCGAGCAGCTGGTCTTCGTCCGCTCGGTGAACGGGCACGACCACCTGTTCACCCGGTCCACGCAGTTCGACCGGAAGGCCGAGAAGGACCTCACCCCGTCGGCCACCACCGACTACACCGAGCCCACCTGGTCGCCCGACGGCAGGACCATCGCGGCCCGCACCCCGGACGGCGTCAGCACCCTGCCCGCCGACGGCTCCGCCCCGCCGGCCCAGGTCTCCACCGTCAAGGGCCTGCCCGCGTACCGGCCGTAGGGCTCCGGGGCATCGGCCGCGGGGCCCCGGAGCACCGGCCGTAGGCCTCCGGGGCACCGGCCGCGGGGCCCGTTCCCGGGCCCCCTGGTCCACCGCCCCCGGCCTACCGCCCCCGACCCGGCCCGGCCAACTCCGCGCGCAGCTCGGCCAGGTGCTCGTCGGCCGACTCGTGCGGCAGGAACTCGACCAGGTCGAGGAAGCGGAACAGCACCCGGCTCTCGGTGACCGCGTACTCGTAGTCCCCGAACCCGACCACCGCGCCCAGCCCGCCGCGCGCCGCCCCGCGGACGGCGGCCGACGTCAGGACGTCGGCCGCGTCCTCGGCGGTCGCCCGCCGGCGGGCGTTCGGGCGGGCCAGGTACGGGCAGACCATCGACGCGTAGAGCATGCACGCCCGGTGCCCGGGGCCCTCCATGGTCGGCGCGAGATTGCGGTACGGCTGCCCGGCCGAGAGCGCCCCGGCGATCGCGGCGCTCTCGGCGGGCCCCACGACCCGCCACACCGGTCCGCGCTCCATGAATCCGCCGCACACCGAACAGCGGCGCTCCAGCGCGCAGTCGGCGCTGCGCCCGTGGTCGGTCAGCGCGAACTGCGGCTCGCCCCCGTGCCACGGCGTGATCGCCGGCACCGGGTACCCCCGCCCGTCCCGGGGACGCGCCCCCACACCGTCCGGCATCGGCACCAGTTCGAATCGCACGCCCCTATCGATACCAGGGACGGGGGTGGCGGGTCGACCCCGGCGGAGGGTCCGCAGCGCACTACTCGCCCTCCTCCTGGGCGAGCATCACCTTGCGCAGCAGCTCCGACAGCGTGTGCCGCTCCTCCTCGGACAGCACCCCCAGCAGCCGGCGCTCCTCCCGCCCGACCACGTCGAGGGCTTCGTGCCAGGCGGCGCGCCCGGCGTCCGTCAGCACGATGTCGACCTTCCGCCGGTCCTCCGTCGAGGGCGTGCGCCGGACGAAGCCGCGCCGTTCCAGGGTCTCCAGCCGACCGGTGATCGAGGCCGGCGCGAGGTTGAGGTCGGCACGCAGGTCGGAGGGGGCGGCGTGGCCGCCGCGGCCGGCCAGCTCGTGCAGGGTGTCGAACTCGTGTTTCTGCAGCCCGTAGTCGGCGACGCCCTGTTCGCGGACCCGGCGGAAGTGGCGGGTGAGCCTCGACATCCGGGTGACGGCGGCCTCGATGTCCGGGTCCAGGCCGGGCAGCACCGGCTGCCAGCGGTCGACGTGGCCGTCCGTCCAGTCTCGCGGCGGGGTGTCCTGCTGAAGGAGGTGCTCGGCCATGGCAGGAGTCTACAAACCCTGAAGCAGCACCACCAAAATATTCGTTGCCAAAATTTCGACACCGAAATACAGTGCGGCGCGTGAACCGACACCCCTTACACCTGCCCGGTTTCCGCCTGCTCTTCATCGGCCGGACGATCTCCACCCTCGGCGACGCCGTCGTCCCGGCCGCCCTCGCCATCGCCATCACCCGGGCCACCGGCTCCTCCGCCGCACTCGCCCTGGTGCTCGGCTGCGCGATGGTGCCGAAGCTGCTCCTGCTGCCGATCGGCGGGGTGGCCGGGGACCGCTTCGACCCGCGCCTGGTCGCCCTCACCACCGACCTGGTGCGGGCCGTCGCCCAGGTGCTCGTCGGCCTGGAACTGCTCCACGGGCGCCCGAGCCTGCTGCACATCGCCGTCGCGTCGGCGGTCGGCGGCATCGCCTCGGCCTTCGCCATGCCCACCGCCTCCCCGCTCGTCGCGGCGACCGTCCGGGGCGAGCTCCGGCTGCGGGCCAACGCCCTGCTCAGCACCGCGACCGGCGTCGCGCGCCTCGGCGGCCCGGCGCTCGCCGGGCTGCTGGTGTACACGGCGGGGCCGGGCTGGGCCTTCCTGCTGGACGGCCTCTCCTTCGCGCTGAGCGCCGCACTGCTCGCCCGGCTCCTCAGGCTCACCCGGCCCACCGCCGACCGCACCCCTGGCACCAGCGGCACCACCGGCACCAGCGGCACCCCGACCGCCGACCGCACCCCGGCCGCCGACGGCGCCGACGGCGGGCGACGTTCGCTGCGCCGGGACCTCGCCGAGGGCTGGAGCGAGGTGCGCGCCCGGGACTGGTACTGGACCAGCCTGATCGCCCACGGCGTGTGGAACGGCGCGAGCGCCGTGCTGCTCACCCTCGGCCCGCTGATCGCCGCCACCCGCCTCGGCGGCGACGGCGCCTGGGTGGCCCTGACCCAGGCCGGGGCGGTGGGCCTGCTGGCCGGCTCGCTGATCGCCGGACGGCTCCACCCCCGCCGCCCGGTGCTCGCCGGGAACCTCGCCCTGGCGCTGTTCGGGCTGCCGCTGCTGGCACTGGCCGTCCCGGCCCCGGCGCCGGTCGCGGTGGCGGCGCAGGCGGTGGCGATGGCCGGGCTGGGCTTCCTCAACCCGGTGTGGGCGACGGTGGTGCAGCAGGACGTCCCGGCCGGGAGCCTGGCCCGGGTCAGCTCCTACGACTGGCTGCTCTCGCTGGCCGCCGCCCCGGTCGGGTACGTGCTGGCGCCGCTGGCCGCCGACGCGTGGGGCAGCCGGGTGCCGCTGCTGGCGGCCGCGGTCCTGGTGACGCTGGTCTGCGCGGGCACGGCGGCGGTGCCCGGGGTGCGGGCGTACCGCGCGCGGCCGGCGGCCGCCCCGGGGAGCCTCCCCGGGGCCGACGACGGACCGGACCGCGCGAGCGGGTCCGGGCCGGTGACCGAGCGGCCACCGGCCCGGACCGGGGCTCGGGTCAAGCCCTGATCACCGCGGGTCAGTTCCAGATGCCCGTGATGTCGCTCGCGGTGGCCGCGTTGCCCGCGTGCCCGGAGGTGCCGGCCAGGTCCTCCAGGGTGCGCAGCACGTTGTAGTGGTTGTCCGTGGTGGCGGAGCTGCTGCCGGGGGTGACGTGGGCGCCGTAGAGCAGGGTCGGGATGCGGTTGCCGGACAGCTTGTTGTCCTCGTCGAAGGTGACGACCAGGAGGCTGTTGTGGGTCTGCGCCCAGGCGGCGTACGCGCCGAGGTTGTTCTTGATCCAGGTGTCGCCGGTGCCGACCGAGCAGTCGTGCATGTCGCTGCAGAGGTTCGGCACGACGAAGGAGACGTTCGGCAGGGTGGTGTAGTCGGTCGGGAACTGCGCGAAGGTCTTGGCGCTGCTGACCGGGACGTTGCCGAAGCCGAACCACGGGTTGTGCTTCTGGGCGTAGTTGCCGCTGCTGCACACGGTGCTGCCCTGGCTGGGCAGGGACTCGTTGTAGCTGGCCCAGGTCTTGCCGGCGGCGATCACCTCGGAGGCCAGGTTGGCGCTCTGGAAGCCGCCGACGGTCACGCAGCTGTCGTCGACGCGGCCCTGGGTGGAGCCGGAGAACAGGGCGTAGTAGTTCGGCTCGCTCGGGTGGGTGATGCCGAAGGACTGGGTGAGGTTGGCGCCGCCCGCCTTCAGGGTGTTGTTGAGGTACGGGGCGCTGCTGCTGCCGATGACCTGGGAGTAGGCGTGGTTCTCCATCACCACGACGACGATGTGGTCGGGCGTGGGGAGGGCGGCCGCCTGCGCGGTGGTGGCGGTCGCCGCCCACAGGCCGGCGGAGGCGGCGACCAGGGCGACGGCGGAGCCGATCGCGGTCGCGGTGCGGCGGGAGCGGGGCTTCGTGGACGAAGTCATGACAAATCCTCGGGTACGGAGCGGCCCGACGAGCCGCTCGGACGGGGGTGAACTCCTGACGGGGGGTGAACTCCTGGGGCCGACAACCGGTCCGGCCGATGCGGCTGGTACAGCCGGTACGGCCGATGCGGCTAGTACGGCGCGCCGTGGGCGAAGTCGCCGGCGAAGGTGGACTCGACGGTGCCGAGCACCCCGGAGTCGGCGGTGATCAGGCCCAGTTCGCGGTTGTGGTTCAGCGAGTTGTCGGAGAAGTTCTCCGAGCCGGCGAACACCTCGGCCGACGCCGTGCCGTAGTCGGCGACGATCGCCTTGGCGTGGACGTACGGCCCGGTGGTCGACGAGTAGGTGACGACCTTGGCGCCCGCCGCCGCGACCTGGTCGAACTCGTCCGCGTACGAGGTCGGGTTCATGCCGACCACCCGCACCGTGACGCCGCGCGAGGCCGCCGCGGCGACGGCGTCCACCAGCGCCGGGTCACCGAACTCCAGCTGCTCCAGGTCGAGGCTGGTCCGCGCGCCGTTGATCAGGGCCAGCAGCCGGGACTGCGCATCGGTGGGCGACCAGACCAGGTTGTCACCGTCGGTCGGGGTGACGGCGGTCCTGGCGTAGTCGGCGGCGAAGACCCGCTCGATCGCGGCGACGTCGTTGGCGTCGGTGTCGACCACGCCGTAGTCGCGGTCGTTCGCGTAGGAGGCGGAGTCCAGGTTGCCGGTCATGATCAGCGACGTGGTGCCGTCCACGGTGACGGTCTTCTGGTGGGTGTAGACGAACGCCGTGGACGAGTAGGTCACGCCGACCCCGGCGGCCTTCAGCGCCGAGTAGGCGGAGCCGTTGACCGAGGTGTGCGCGCCGTCGAGGATCACCCGGACCTTGACGCCGGCGCGCTGACGGGCGATCAGGGCGTCGACGGCGGTGGTGTCGCGCAGCTCGTACATGGTGACGTCGACGGTCCGGGCCGCCGAGCCGATCAGGTCGTAGACGACGGTGTGGTCCTGGTCGGGGAACACGATCGCGGTGAACGTGCCGGGGGCCGCGGCGGCGGCCCCGGCGGTGCCGGACAGCGGTATCAGACCGGCGGCGGCGAGCAGCAGGGCGCCGGCCCGGCATGCCAGGGAGGCCAGGGGCATGGGGAAGCTCCGTGGTCGGTGAGGGGACTGCTGGCGGGGGAACGGGTGCGGTGGTTCCGGCGGGGGAGCCGGTGCGGGGAGCGCACCGGCGGCGCATCGGGCGCCCGAACAGCATGGGGCGCGGCCGTCGATGCGGGTAGACGACGGCGGGTGAAACCTTGGCTCCGGAGCGGGAAACGAACGGTGCGGCCGACACGCCGGTGCCCGCAACGGACGATGCGGGCGAATCGGTTCACATTGCCATCGGCCGCCCCGGCCGGTGATAGTGATCTTCGATCGGCGCGGCCCGACGCCGCGTCACTTGATGAGAGAGCCGAGGAACATGGCGACGACCAGCCTTCTCCGTCCCTTCGCGGTGGCCGCCGCCGGTGCCGTCCTGGTGGCGACCGGTGCCACGCACGCCGCGGCCGCCGACTCCGGTACCGCCGGCGCGCCCGCCTCCGACGTGCCCGGCGTGCTCGCCGCCCTGCAGGCCACCACCGCGGCCGGCGCCCCCGGCGCCTTCGCGGTGATCCGCGACCACGGCGGCACGGAGAACACCCGCTCGGTGTCGGTCGGCCGGGCGAACCTGGACGGGACCCCGATGAACTCCTCGTGGAGGTTCCGGGTCGGCAGCAACAGCAAGATGTTCACCGCCGTTCTCGTCATGCAGCTGGTGCAGGAGGGCCGGATCGACCTGGACAAGCCGCTGCGCGACTACCTGCCCGAGGGCACCCTCCCCGAGGGCTGGTCCATGACGGGCCGCCAGGTGATGGAGCACCGGGCCGGCATCTACGACCACACCAACGACCTGCTGGAGCAGGCCGGCGAGGAGACCACCAGCGCGTTCGAGGCGCGCATCCGCACCAAGACGTACGACCCGCGCGACCTGGTCGCGATGTCGGTCAAGCACGGCGTGCAGTACACCCCCGGCAGCCGCTACTCCTACTCCAACACCGACTTCGTGCTGCTGGGCCTCGCGGTCGAGCACCTCACCGGCCAGCCGTTCGCGGAGGTGCTGAACGAGCGGATCATCCAGCCGCTCGGCCTGCGCAAGACCTCCTTCGTGGTGCCCGACCAGGAGATCCGCGGCGCCCACGTCACCGGCTACCTCACCAACGACGACCGCAGCAAGCCGCTGCTCGACTCCACCGAGCAGACCGGCTCCTGGGTGTGGGCCGCCGGCGCCGTCATCTCCGACGCCGAGGACCTCGACCGCTTCCTCACCGCGCTGCTGGCCGGCAACGCGGGCGGGCTGGTCTCCGACGACTCGGTGCGGCAGATGACCGCCGCCCTGCCGACCCCCACCGCGAAGGTCTCCTACGGCCTGGGGCTCCGCCGCATCTCGCTGACCTGCGGGGACGTGTACGGCCACGGCGGCATCGTCCAGGGCTTCCAGACCCAGTCCTTCGTGACCCAGGACGGACGGCGCAGCGTGGTGGTCTTCGCCAACGCCTCCAACAACGGCGCGGTGACGCAGGGTCTGATGAACACGCTGGAGCCGGCCTTCTGCGGCAAGAAGCCCGCGGTCGCGCCGCGGACGTTCTCCGCGCCGAGCGCGGACCTCCCGGGTTCCGGCGCTCCGCGGACCGCCCCGGCGGCGCAGCTGCCGGTGGTGGAGGACACCCGGATCTGATCCTCGGCGCCCGTCCCTGCGCACCGCCTCCGGGCGGGCGCAGGGGCGGGTCTGTCAGGTGGGCCCGCCCCGCGAGCCCGCCTGCCAGGCCCGCGGGGCGGGCCGCCGGGTCAGTGGCGCGGCGGCCCCGGCCGGGGGCCGTTCGCGCTGAGGTCGGTGAGCGCCTCGGTGAGCAGTTCCCGGGCCTCCTCGGCACGGCCCTGTTCGATCAACGCGGTACCGAGTTCGGTCAGCGTCTTGGTCATGCTGTCCGGCCTGCCGACCGCCTCGTAGTGCGCGAGGGCCTGCCGGAAGGCCTTCTCGGCGGCCGGCCAGCGCTTCAACGCGGCCCGGTCCAGGCCCAGTTCGTGCGCGGTCATGGCCGCCAGCAGGTTCATCAGCGGCGCGGACCAGCGCTCCACCAGCTCCAGCGCGCCCGCCAGGGCCCGCCGGCGGGTGTCCACGGCCTCCTCCGCCCGGCCGGACTCGCGCAGGCAGTTGGCGGCGCCCCGCAGGGTGACCAGCCGGCCGATCCTGGCGGAGCGGTTGTCGACCTCGGCGAAGGCGTTCGCGGCCCGGTGGAAGGCGTCGATGGCCTCGCGGTGGCGCCGCAGGTACCGCAGGCCGGAGGCGAGGTAGGTGAGCGCCCAGCCCTGCTGCTCCCTGTCCCCCAGCTGCCGGGCCAGCTCCAGCCCCTCCGAGGCCAGTTCGATGCCGCGTTGGTAGCGGTGCAGACAGGTGACGTAGGTCCAGGCCAGGTAGTTGACGTGCACCGCCTCGGCCTGCCGGTCGCCGAGCGCCCGGGCGGCGTCCACCGAGAGCTGGAACACCTCCGCCCAGATCCCCCAGCTCAGCAGCCGGTCGGAGAACCAGTGCATGGCCTCGGCCGTGTCGACCACCTCCCGGTACCGGCCGGCCTGCTGCGCGTGGTGCAGGGCCGCCAGCCACTCCGGGTGCTCGTACTCCAGCCAGCGCGCCGCCTCGGTGAGGTGCGCCGACGCGGCTCCGGCGGAGCCGGCCGCCCCGGCGTCCCTGGCGTGCTCGGGGTCGAAGCGCAGCCCGTACGCGGCGGCCCGGTCGAGGATCCAGCGTCCGGCCCGGGTCCGGGCCGCGGCCAGTTCCCCGGGCGTCTCGTCGACGGCGAGCCGCTCGCCCGCGTAGAGCCGCACCAGGTCGTGCAGCCGGTAGCGGTCCGGGGTGGCGGGCTGGACCAGTCCGGTGTCGACCAGCTGCTCCAGCAGCAGTTCGGTCCGGGCCGGCGACCGGCCCGCGTAGGCGGCGGCGACGACCGCGGTGAAGTCCGGTCCGGCGGTCAACGCGCAGCGCCGGAGCACCAGTCGGGACTCTGCGGGCAGACGCCGGTAGGACAGTTCGAAGGCCGGACGGACCGCCAGGTCACCGGTCTCCAGCAGGTCCAGCCGGTTCTCCTCGGCGGCGAGCTGGCGCACCAGGTGGGCAACCGGCTGCTGCGGCCGGGCGACCAGCCGCTGCCCGGCGATCCGCAGCGCGAGCGGCAGGTAGCCGCAGAGCCCGGCCAGTTCGGCGGTGGCGTCGGGCGCGGCCTCGATCCGCTCCCGGCCGGCGATCCGGGCCAGCAGGCCGGCCGCCTCGGCCGGGGCGAGCAGGTCCAGGCTCAGCCGGTGCACCGACTCCAGGCCGGGCAGTGCGTTGCGGCTGGTCACGATGGTGACGGCCGGTCCGGAGCCCGGCAGCAGCGGGCGCACCTGGCCCTCGTCGGCGGCGTCGTCCAACACCAGGACCAGCCGCCGCTCGCGCACCAGGGCCCGGTAGAGGCCGGCCCGTTCCTCCGTCCCCGCGGGCACCGAGGCGTCCTCGACGCCCAGCGCGCGCAGCACCTGGCCGAGGGCGTCGCGGGGGGACAGCGGCTGGGCCGACATGCCTCCGAGGTCGAGGGAGAGCTGGCCGTCCGGGAAGCGCGGCGCCAGGGCGTGCGCGGCGTGCAGGGCGAAGGCCGTCTTGCCGAGGCCGGGCTGACCGCTGACCAGCACCACCCGGGGGTGCGCGGGCCGGTCGTCCGCGGCGAGCCCGACGAGCGCGGCGAGGACGCCCTCCCGGGCGGTGAAGTCGGCGATGTCGCGGGGCAGCGCGAGGGCGCTCTGGCCCGCCGCGACGGGCGGCTCCGCACGGGCCTGCCCGCCCGGCCCGGCCTGGGCCACGACGCGCTCCGGGCCCGGCCGGACGCCGCGCGGGCGCCCGGAACGCGCGGCGCCGTCCAGCGCCTCGGCCTGCTCCCCGTCCAGCCCCAGGGCGGCGGCCAGTGCCCGTACGGTGCGCCGCTGCGGCCCCCGGGTGCGGCCGCGCTCCATGTCCCCGAGGGCCCGCAGACTGACCCCGGCGGCCGCGGCCAGTTCCTCCTGGGTCAGACCGGCCGCCACCCGGTGCCCGGCGAGCAGACGGCTGAACCCGCCCACGTCCGTACCGGCCCCAGCGCCACCACCAGCCGCCATGCCCCGCCCCCACTCACTCGGTCCTGCCACTTCCGCACTTCTGCCTGGTCTCGCGCCGGCGGTCGACGCCAGGCAGAAGTATGCCCGGGCGGCGGAACTCCCCTTCACCTCCCGGTCGTCGACGTCCCGTCCCAGGTCAGAGGTGCCGTCCGGGGCCGGGCGGTCCGGCGGCGAGCCGGTTCCGACCGTCGGAACTGCCGGTAGTTCCGCCTGTGGTTCCGCTCTCCGAACAACGGCTCGACGGCCGGTCGCGGTTCACCACCGACGGAATCACCTGCGTTTCCGCCCACCGCCGTGCCCCGGTCAGTGCTCGCCCGCCGCCAGGGCCTCGGCACGGCGCCGGGCCTCCGCGCCCTCCACGCCGCGGCCCAGCTCGCACAGCAGGTCCGCGAGCAGGCCGTGCGAACGGGCCTCCAGCACGGCGTCGCCGACGGTACGGCCGAGGGCGACCGCGAGCCGTGCCGAGGAGAGCGCGGCGTCCCGGCGGCCGAGGGCGTGCAGGGCACGGGCGCGGCTGTGGGTGGCGAGGACCGCCTCGCCACCGGCGGAGCGGGTGGCGGCGGCCCGGACCGCCTCGTCGGCGTGGGCGAGGGCCGGACCCGGGTCACCGGCCAGGACCAGGGCGTCGGCCAGGCCGGTGAGCGAGGGGACCAGCAGGTGGAGCGTGGCCGGGGCGCGGGCGGCGGCCACCAGCTCGGTGAGCATCGGCAGCGCCCGCTCGTAGCGGCCGGCCCGCAGCAGCGCGGCGGCAACCCGGCCGCGGCACCGGTGGCGCAGCACCGCGTCACCGGCCCGGTCCGCCGCGGCCACCGCGACGTCCAGGTGCTCGGCGGCGGTGCGGTGCGCCGCGCGGGCGACGTGCAGGACGGCCAGGTCGGTGCCGAGCCGGGCGACGGCCGCCTCGTCCCCGTCCGCGTGCGCGGCGCTCAGCCCGGCCTCCACGACGGCCCGCCAGTGGGCCAGGTCGTGGCCGGTGGTCTCGTAGAACAGGGCGATCCGGTGGGCGAGCTGCCAGGAACCGGTGCTCCGGCCGTACTGCTCGGCGCAGACCACGACGGCCCGCAGGGCGCTCTCCTCGCGGCGGAACCAGGCCGCCGCGCGCCCGCCGCCTCCGCCCGCCGCGCCCTCGGCCGTCCAGTCGGCGGTGACGTCCAGGTAGTGGGCGATCAGCCGGTCGAGGGCGACGAACCGTTCGTCGCAGCTGAGGTCGGCCGCCAGCCGGGCGGCGTAGCGGCGCACCAGCTCGCGCCGGGCGTAGCGGCCGGGCGTCGACTCCTCCAGCAGGTGGACGGCGTCCAGCCCGGTCAGCAGGGTGCGGGTGGTGGCGGGCGGGAGGTCGGCGAGGGCGGCGGCGGTGTCGGTGTCGATGACCGCGCCGGGGTGCAGGCCGAGCAGGGTGAACAGCCGGGCGGCGGCCGGCGCCAGCGTCCGGTACGACCGGTCCAGGGCGGTGGTGAGGCCGACCGGGCCGCGCGCGGTGCTCGTGCCGGTGCCGGAGAGGGCGGCCAACCCGGTTTCCTCGTCGGCGAGTTCCCGGACGAGGTCGCCCGGGGACCAGTCCGGTCGGGCGGCCAGCCGGGCGGCGGCCAGGCGCAGCGCGAGCGGCATGCGGTCGCAGCGCTCCGCGAGTTCGGCGAGTTCGCCGACGGCGTCCGGGCCGTCGCCGACCCGATCCGGTCCGAGGGTGCGGGCGAGCAGCGCGGCGGCGTCGTCGAAGGTCAGCGCGCCCAGCGGGAGCGGGATCCCGCCCTCGCGGACCAGCAGGTGGTGCAGGCGGCTGCGGCTGGTGACGACGGTGACGGGGGCCGGCCCGTCGTCGGCCGTGGGAGGGTCGGGCAGCAGGGGGACGAGCTGCTCGTAGCCGGCGGCGTCGTCCAGCAGCACGGCCAGCCGCCGACCGGCGACGAGTTCGCGGTAGCGGCGGGAGCGTTCGGCGGTGGAGGCGGGCAGCGCCTCCGGGGCGACACCGAGGGCGGTGAGGAACTCGCCGAGCACCTCGGCGGGTTCGCGCGGCCCGTCCGGGTCGAAGCCGCGCAGGTCCGCACGGAGCAGACCGTCCGGGAAGTGCCCGGCGCCGAGCCCCGCCGCCCAGTGCCGGACCAGGGCGGTCTTGCCGGCCCCGGCCGGGCCGGTGACCAGGATCGGGCGGCCCGCCCGGGCCGCGGGCAGGGCCTCCTCCAGTCGGGCGAGTTCGGCGCCCCGGCCGACGAAGCGGCGGTCGGGCGGTGCGGGCCGGGCGCCGAACAGCTCACCGGCGCGGCGCAGTTCGGGCCCGGGCGGGCCGGCGAGCCGGGCCACCGCCCGCTCGTACCGCTCCCGCGCCTCCGCATGCCGCCCGGCCTGCTCCAGACAGCCGACCAGCCGGGCGGTCAGCGTCTGCCGGGACGGGTGGGCGTCGGCCGCCGCCGCCAGTTCGGCGGCCGACTCACCGCCGCGGCCCGCCCGGAGCAGGCCCTCGGCCAGCCGCTCCAGGGCGCGCAGCCGCAGATCGGTGAGGTGCGGGAGCGCCCGCTCGCGCAGCAGGGCGGAGCCGCAGTCGGTGAGCGCCGGGCCGCGCCACAGGTCCAGCGCGGCACGCAGCAGCGGCAGCGCCGGATCCTCCGGGGCCCGCTCCCCCGCAACCGGGCCGTCCGGGGCGGCGGGCCCGGGCAGCAGCACCCCCGCCTCCTCGCACAGGCGCGCGAAGCGCAGCGCGTCGACCCGGTCGGGTTCGCCGGCCAGCAGGTACCCGGCGCCCCGGGTGTCCAGCGCCAGCCCCGGCCCGTCCAGCAGGTGGCGCAGCGCCGCGACGTGCCCCTGCAGGGCGGCCCGCGCGGTGGGCGGCGCCGAGCCCTCCCAGACCAGCTCGATCAGTTCCTCGGTGGCCACCGTCTGGTTCAGCCGGGCGGCGAGCGCGCACAGCAGTGCCCGTCGTTTGGGGGCCGACGGCGTCAGCGCCGTCCCGTCCTCCCGCCGTACGACCACCGGCCCGAGCAGATCGATGTGCACGCGCCCCGCTCCTCCCCTGCCCGTCAACTCCCGTCCGAGGATAGGCCCGACCTGCCCGTTCACGATCCCGCCGTCCCGTCGGGCCGACGGGACGGGACCCGCCGCACCGGGCGCTCGGCCCGGGCGCGGGGACCTGCCGCACGTGGTTCCACCATGGCCGCACGGTATCCGGCGGGTCCGACACGAAGGACCGGTCGCCGCCACGGCCTCCGGCCCCGGCACGGGCCCGCGGCCGAAACGCCCCGGCGGCCGACGCAACCGGCACCCGCCCCTCCCGCGTCCACCGGGGGCAGGGACGACGACCTGGTGCGGACCGGCGCGGTCCGCGCACTACACTGCTCCACCCCGGGGGCCACCCCGGACGTGGTGTGCGGCGAACGTGGGGGTACGTGGTGCGGATTCGGCTGCTCGGCCCGGTGGAGTTGCGGGTCGGGGCGGACGGCTTCGCGACCTTGGCCGGGGCGCAGCGGCGTGCGGTGCTGGCCCTGCTGGCGCTCGGGCTCGGACGCGTGGTCACCGTGGACCGGTTCTGCGAGGCGCTGTGGGGCGAGCGGTCTCCGGCCAGCGCGCGGGCCGCGGTCCAGGGACACGTCGCCGCGCTGCGCAAGGTGCTCGCCGACACCCCGTTCGAGCTGCACACCCGGGCGTCGGGCTACCTGCTGACCGGACCGGCCGACGACGTGGACGCGCTGCGCTTCGAGGCGCTGACCGCCCGGGCCGCCGAGCACGCCGACACCGGCGGCCCCGGTGGCGACACCGAGGCGATCGCGCTGCTGGAGGAGGCGCAGCGACTGTGGCGCGGCGAGGCCCTGGCCGACCTGCCCGACACCCCGCTGCGCACCGCCGCCGTGGACCACCTGAAGCAGTCCCGCACCGCCGCCCTGCTCCGCTGGGCCTCGCTGCGGCTGCGCCAGGGCAGCGGTGCGGCGGCGGTCGCGGTCCTGGAACAGGACGTCCGCGCGGACGGGCTGCGCGAGGAACCGGTGGCGCTGCTGATGCGCTGCCTGCGCCAGGCCGGCCGGCCCGCCGACGCGCTGACCGCCTACCACCGGGCCCGGCAGCGGCTGGACCGCGAACTGGGGATCCGGCCCGGCCCGGCGCTGCAGGCGGCCCTCGCCGAGGTGCTCGCCGACGACCGTCCTGACGCCCTGCCCGCCGTGCCCCCGGCGCCCGGGTCCGGCGCCCGGGTTCCCCAGCAACTCCCCCGCCGGATGGTGGACTTCGTCGGACGGCAGGCCGAACTCGACCGGCTCGACCACGACTGCGGCCCGGACCGCGCCGCGGACGGCCCGGTCCTGGTGGTCGGCCCCGCCGGGGTCGGCAAGAGCGCGCTGGTCACCGCCTGGGCACACCGCTCCGCCGCCCGCTTCCCCGACGGCCGGCTCCACGCCGACCTGCACGGCCTCGACCCGGACGGCCCGGCGCGCCCCGACGCCGTCCTCGCCGACTTCCTGCACGCCCTCGGCGTTCCCGCCGACGCCGTCCCCGCCGACCGCGCCGGACGCGCCGCGCTGTTCCGCGAACGCACCGGGGGCCGCCGGCTGCTGGTGGTCCTGGACGACGCCGCCGACCCCGACCAGGTTGCCGACCTGCTGCCCGAGGGGCCCGGCTGCGCCGCGGTCGTCACCAGCCGGGGCCCGCTGGAGGACCTGGTCGCCCTCGACGGGGCCGCCCTGCTGCGCCTGGCCGCGCTGCCCGAGGAGGACGCCCTGCTGCTCCTCGAACGCGCCCTGACGCCCGAACGGGTCCGCGCCGAACCCGAGGCGGCCGCCCGCCTCGTCCGCCTCTGCGACCGGCTGCCGCTCGCCCTGCGGACCGCCGCCGCCCACCTGGCCTCCCGGCCCGACTGGACGGTCGCCGAACTCGCCGACGAACTCGCCGACGAACGGACCCGGCTGGCCGTCCTGGACGCCGACGGCGCCCACGGCATCGGCGCACAACTCCGGCTCACGCACCGCCGGCTCTCCCCGTCCGCCGCCGACCTGCTCACCGCCCTGGCCGTCCACCCCGGCGGCGAGGTGGACACCCTGGCCGCCGCGGCCCTGCTCCGCACGGACACCGCCACCGCCCACCGGGCGCTCGGCGAACTCGCCGCCCACCACCTGCTCACCGGCACCGCCCCCGGCCGCTACGGCCGCACCGACCTGGTCCGGCTGTTCGGCGCGGACCTGCTCGCCGACCTGCCCGAACCGCGCCGGCAGCTGCTCCGGGAGCGCCTGGCGGACCACTACCTCGCCGCCCTCCAGCACTGCGGCTCCTTCCTCGACCCCGGTCAGGAGGACGCCGACCCGCCCGTCCACCCGCCGCAGGCCCTCCCGTCCGCCGTCGACATCCGCACCGCGCTCGACTGGTTCCGGGCCGAGGAACCCGCCGTCCGTGCACTGGTCGACGCCCTCGCCGTCACCGACCCCGAACGCGCCTGGCGCCTCGCGCTGACCAGCGGCTCGCTCTACTACGGCGCCAGCCGCTTCACCGACTGGCTCGCCCGGACCCGCGTCGGCCAGGAGGCCGCCGAACGGTGCGGCGACCCGGTGGCGATCGCCCTGCTGCACAACTGCCGGGCCCAGGCGCTGGTCGCGCTCGAACGGCGGCACGAATCGGCCGAGGCGGCACGGAGGGCGGTGGCCGCCACCGACTCCGCCGACGGCCCGCGGGCCGCGTCCGCACGCGTCCGGGCTCTCGCCACCCTCGCCCTGGTCACCGCGATGCTCGGCGACCCCGCCGAGGCCGGGCGGCTGGCGGCCTCCGCCACCTCCCTCGCCGTGGCCTCGGGCAACCGCCGCCGGCTCGTCGACGCCAAGGTCCACCAGGGCTGGGTCAGCCTGGCGACCGGCGACCGGGACGGCGCACAACTCAGCTCCCGCGAGGCCCGCGAGCTGCTGCCGCCCGCGCCGGTCACCCAGGTCCACCTCTGGTCGATGCTGACCGAGGCGCAGGCCCTCCCGCCGACCGTCCGCGACGAGACCGCCGACCTCGCCTGGCACCGGCTGCTCGCCGCCTGCGAGGAAGCCGGCCTGCTCTACCTGCACGCGCTCGCCGAACAGTCCTACGCCGCCCACCTGCTGGCCCGCGGCCGCGAGCGGGAGGTCGGCGAGCGGCTGCGCACCGCGCTCGACCGCTTCCGCTGCCACGACCGGTCGGCCGGCTACCGCAGCGAGTTCACCACGAGCCTGGAGGAGTCGCTCGACCGCCGCTCCCCGGACCGGTCACCGGTCCGGTGATCCCGGGTCGGTGACCTGCGCCCCGGCCCCGGGCCGCCGACCCGGGGCCGGCCACCGGCCGGGCGGCACCGCGCTGTTCACCGATCGGACGTCACCAGGCCGTTCACCGGCCGGGCACCACCGGGCCGTTCACCGATCGGGCGTCACCAGGCCGTTCACCGGCCGGGCGTCACCGGGCTGCCGAGGCGGCGCCGCTCTCCGCGGCCGCCGCCGCCGACGACCGCGCGGTCGGGGCGTACCCGTGCTCCGCCGCCAGGACCGGACGCAGCGCCCGGATCGCGTAGAAGTTGCGGGACTTGACCGTCCCCGGCGGCACCCCCAGCCGGGCCGAGGCCTCCAGCACCGACCGGTCCTTCAGGTGCAGCTCGACCAGCACCTCCCGGTGGTGCTTCTGCACCCGGCGCAGCGCCAGCGAGATGTCCCGGGCGACCACGACCTGTTCGTACGGGTCCTCGGCGAGCGGGCGGTCCTCCAGCGGCTCGCCGATCACCTCCTTGGCGCGGGCGGCGGCCATCCGGTAGTGGTCGATCGCGATCCGCCGGGCGACCGTGAACAGCCAGGGCCGGCTCTGCTCCGGCCCGGCGCTCAGGGCCTCCGGGTGCTGCCAGGCGCGCAGCAGGGTCTCCTGCAGGATGTCCTCGGCCTTGCCGCGGTCGCCGCCCGTGGTCCGCAGCAGCGCACGCAGCAGGTAGCCGCCGTGCAGCCGGTGGATCTCGGCGAGCGTGTCGGGGTCGAGGGTCGGACGGGCCTCGCGGGCCGGGGCGGTGACGGCCCCCTCCACGTCCGACGGGCCCCCGGAGGGCTTGGCGACGGGCGTGGGCTGGGCGGCGGACGGCTTCGACACGCGCTACCTCTCAGATCGGGCAGGGGACACGGCGCGGGCAGGGCACCGTTGGGCACCGGCCGGACGGCCCCGGCGGCGACTGTGAGAGCAGACTGCCGGACCCCGCCAAGTCCTCACCAACGATCCGCCAACGCCCCGGCTCACAGCCCCCGGACCGCCGCCGGAGCCACTGTCGGCGACGCCCGCCCCGCACCCCCGCGGCCCGTTCCCGTGGCGTGTTCCCGCCCCCGGACCGCAACCCGCGCCGCACCCCCCGCGGCCCGGTGACGCCGGACAGGGCCGGACGGGGCTAGTCGACGGCGAGCGCCCGCAGCAGTTCCTGCACCCCGTCCTCGCCCCGGTGCTCGATCAGCATCGCGACCCAGGTCGCCAGCCGCTCCCGCTCCGCCGCCGACCACGCCGCCGCCGACGGGTGCTCGTCCACGACCAGCGCCGAGGCCACCCCCAGCAGGCCCGGCGGCGCCGACCCCGGCCGCCACCGGCCCTGCGGCACCGCCCGCAGCGCCAGCCGCCGGGCGACCGCGATCACCTCCTCCGCCGGTGCCTCCGGCACACCCAGCCCGGTCGGCCCCGGCACACTCGGTGCGCCCGCCCGCACCAGGGCCGCGATCAGCTCGCGCGCCTCCGGACCGTCCGCATCCATCCCGTGCCCCTCCCCCGTCCCGATCACGGGACTCACACTCGTTCGACCTCGGTGGCACTCGGCGGGCGCCGGGTGCCACCGCACGACGGTACCGAGCGGTAGCCGGTCGGGTAGAGGATTTCTGCCGAACGACCGGACGGGCTACGGAGCAGCCCGGCCTCCCGGCACGACGGGGGCGCGCGCCGCGCCCTGCCCCGCTCAACGGTCCTCCCACCGGGGCCGGTTCAGGTGAACCGGAGCGGGCCCGTCAACCGTGGTCCGGACCGGGGCGCCGCCCGGGGGCGCCGGTCGGTCGGGCGCGGCAGGACCGGGAGTCCGGGGCGTGACGGGACCAGGAGTTCACGGCCGGCGGCCGGCCCCACCGCAGGTCGCACGCCGTCGCGCCCCGCGCGCAGGGGATTCACCGCACGGACGGCGCGTCGCTCACCCGAGGCCGTCGGGCCGTCCGGCCGGGACGTCCTGCGGCAGCAGCAGGCCCAGCGCGACCGGGTCCACGCCGTCGAGGCGGGCGAGGCGGCCGGCCTGCCGGGTGATCATCGCTTCCAGGGTCCGGCGGGCGAAGCGGCCGTTGCCGAAGGTGCGGTCGCGCGGGACGGCTTCGCACAGCTGTGCCAGGGCGGCGAGGGTCCCGGGGGCGCAGACGTAGCCGGCCTGTTCGGCCTGCAGCCGCACGATGGTGACGAGTTCGTCGGCGCTGTAGTGGTCGAAGGCGATCTGCCGGGGGAAGCGGGAGGCCAGGCCGGGGTTGGAGGCGAGGAAGCCCCGCATCTCCTCCTGGTAGCCGGCGACGATCACCACGACCTCGTCGCGGTGGTCCTCCATGAGCTTCATCAGGGTGTCGACGGCCTCCTGCCCGAAGTCGCCGCCGAAGTCGCCGCCGCGCGGGGTGAGGGTGTAGGCCTCGTCGATGAACAGCACGCCGCCGCGGGCGCGTTCGAAGGCGTCGCGGGTGAGCTGGGCGGTGTGGCCGATGTAGCGGCCGACCAGGTCGGCGCGGGTGACCTCGACGACCCGGCCGCCGGGCAGCACGCCCAGTTCGGCGAGCAACCGTCCGTACAGCCGGGCGACGGTGGTCTTGCCGGTGCCCGGCGGCCCGGCGAAGACCAGGTGGTGGCTGATCCTCGGAGTGGGCAGTCCGGCCTCCTCCCGGCGGCGTACCTGGGTGAGCAGGTCGACCAGATTCTCGACCTGTTCCTTCACCGCGGCGAGGCCGACCATCGAGCGCAGCTGTGCCAGCGGACCGGCCTCCCCCGCCGTGGCGCCGACGGCCGGGGCGGCCTGCTCGCCGACATCGGCCGGCAGCAGCCGGGTGAGTGCCGCGTCGTCGAACCGGTCCAGCCCGGCGAGCCGGGAGGCCTGCCGGTCGACCACGTCCTCGAAGACCGTACGGGCGGCCCGGCCGTTGCCGAAGTCGGCACCCCTGGGCATCCGTTCGAACAGCGCGGCCAGCGCCTCGCGGGTGCCGTCGGCGAGTTCGTAGCCGTGTCCGTCGGCCGTACGGTCGACGATCGTGACCAGCTCGTCCACGGCGTAGTCGGCGAACTCGACGGTCCGGCTGAACCGGGAGGCCAGGCCGGGGTTGGCGGCGAGGAACGCGCGCATCCCGGCCTCGTCCCCGGCGACGACGACCACGAGGTCGTCCCGGTGGTCCTCCATCAGCCTCACCAGGGTGTCGATCGCCTCGCGGCCGACGTCCGGCCCGGTGCCGCCGGAGTCGGCGGAGTCGGCGGACAGCGCGTACGCCTCGTCGACGAGGAGCACACCGCCGCGGGCCTTCCTGACCGCCTCGGTGGTCTTCAGGGTGGTCCCGCCGATGACCGGGGCGACCAGGTCGGCGCGGGCGACCTCGACCAGGTGGCCGCTGCGCAGCACGCCGAGTTCGGCCAGGATGGCACCGTAGAGCCGGGCGACGGTGGTCTTGCCGGTGCCGGGCGGCCCGGTGAAGACCAGGTGCCGGCTCATCGGCACGGCGGGCAGACCGGCCCGTTCCCGGCGCCGGGTCAGCTTGGTGAGGTTGACCAGGGTGGCGACCTGCTCCTTGACGCCCTCCAGCCCGACCAGGGCCTCCAGCAGGGCCTGCGGCCCGTGCGGACCCGACGGGCCGGTACCGGCGGCGTGGCCCCGGGGTCTCCCGTCGGCGGGCGCGGACCCGTCGGTGGCGGTGGCGGCCGTCCCGGGCTCGGTGGCGGCGGCCGGCGTCGGACCGTGGGCGTCCGGCGACCGGTTGTGTCCGCTGTCGAGGTTCTCGACCGCGAGCCGGTCGGTCGGCTCGGTCTGCCGCAGTCCCGCGCCCCGGTTGCCGGTGGCCAGGCAGTCGGTGAGCCGGACGGGCTCCGCGGACTCGGAGCGCAGCCCGTCCGCGGTGTTGTCGGTGAGCCGGCAGGCGGTCAGGGTGGCGCGGGAGCCGGCCATCAGGTGGAGTCCGTGGCGGCGGTTGGTCCGCAGCCGGGAGCGGGTGGCGGTCAGTTCGCCGCCGCGTTCGACGCTCGCGCCGTCGAAGGCGTTGCCGGTGGCGTCGACCTCGTGCAGGACGGCGGTGCCCCCGGTGCCGACCGAGATGCCGCAGGACCTGCCGTCACGCACCTCGCTGCCGCGGACGTGGGTGCGGGCGCCGTCGGCGATCCGCACGCCGTGCATGCCGGAGCGGAGCACGGTGGCGTCCTCGACCCGGCCGCGCCCGCCGCGCAGCACCTCGATCCCGTGGCCGCCGGCGGCGGTGACGGTGGTCCGGCGCAGCAGCGGGTCGGCGCCCTCGCGCACCACGATGCCGGTGCCCGCCGCGGAGCGGACCTCCAGCCGGTCGAAGTCGGCAGCGCTGCCGCCGGTGAGTTCGACGCCGTCGGTCTCGGCGTCGTGCACCGCCGCCCGGATCAGGACGGGGCGGGCCGACCCGCCGACGTGGATGCCGGCCCGGGCGGGGGCGGTGACCTCGAAGTCCTCGAAGGTGCCCCGGGACCCGCCCGTGATGTGCAGGCCGTGGCCGTGGGGGCGCACGGCGCGGCAGCGGCGCAGCAGCGGGTCGGTGCCGTCGGTGAGCAGGTAGCCGTGGCCGCGGACGGCGGTCACGGTGCAGTCCTCCAGCACGACCCGGGCGGCGGAGCCGACGAACACGCCCAGCGCGCTGTCGCGGATCTCGGTGCGCAACAGGCGCAGGCCGCTGCGCTCCTCCAGGGCCACGGCGGGCTTGTCGGTGGCGGAGATCTCGCAGTCCTCGACCACGCCGCCCGATTCCCCGTTGGCGCACACCCCGTTGCCCCGGGCGTCGCGCAGCACGCAGCGCCGTACGGTCGGGGCCGCCCGCTCGCCGATCACCACGGCGGAGGTGCCCAGGTGCTCGATGAGGCTGTCCTCGACGAGGCCGGCCCCGGTGGAGGTGTCGACCAGTCCGGCACCGGCCGGGTTGACCACCCGGCAGCCGTGCATGGCGAGTTCGCCCTGCCGGCGGGCGAGCACGGCGGTCCACGCGTTGCCGACGACCTCGCAGTCCCGCAGGGCGAGCCGGCCGCGCGGGACGTCCACGGCGGGCAGCTGGTCGTCCTGCCCCAGCAGCACCAAGCCGGTCAGCCGGACGGTTTCGGCGAGGACCTGGACGACCGAGCCGCGCCGCGGGCTGATCCGCACGCTGCCCCGGGCGTCCTCGGCGGCGATGCTGACCTCCTTGGTGAGCACCAGGTTCTCGTCGTACCGGCCGGGGCGGACCGAGATCACCGCGCCGCTGCCGGCGGCCTGGAGGGCTTCGCCGATCGTGCGGTAGGAGCCGGGCTCCCGCTGCTCCGCGCAGACCGTCAGCACCGGGCGCGACATGCCTGGGGTTCCCTTCGTCATGGGGCGTGGTGGTTCGTCACCGGTGACCCGGCCGGCCGGCCGGGTCACCGGACCGTCGGCCGGGTCGTCGCCCTGGCGCCCGGGTCAGGGCGTGCAGGTCGCGCGGACCGCACTGGCGGCGTGGTGGGCCCCCTTGGCCCCGCTGGTCCAGTCGACGCCGCGGCTGTGCAGGGTGAGGGCGATCGGGCCGCGGTAGGGGAACGGCCCCTTGGTCACCCAACTGCCGAGACTGGCGGTCTGGTTGATGGAGAACGAGCCGACCTGGCCGCCGCCGCTCTGCACCGTGTAGTAGCTCGGGTTGCCGCCGACCTGCTTCACGTTGCCGCTGGCCGGGATGTAGACGGCCAGGGTGCAGCTGGTGACCTTGTCCAGGGTGAAGGTCCAGACCACCGAGTTGCTCTTGTCGTCGTTCGCGTCACCGGACATCGGCATCGAGGCGTACGTGCCGTTGCAGCCGTCGCCGGTGTAGCCGCCGGAGTTGTTGCGCCAGCCCTTGTCACCGTCGTCGTACCAGCCGACGGTGCGGTACCCGCCGCAGTACGGTCCGGCGATCGCGGTGACCGGCGCGGGCTGCTTGGCGGCCGGCGGCGCCGACGTCGGGGACCCGGCCGGCGGCGGGACCGGCTGGTTGGGGGCGGGCTGGGTCGGCGCGGGCTGCTGGGGCCCGGGCTTGGCACCGCCGGCGGTGCCGCCGCCCGGGGCGGCACCCCCCGGACCGCCCGGGGCCTGGCCGGTCCCGCCCGCGGAACTCCCGCCTCCCGTCTGCGGGTTGGCCGCGCCGCCGGGCTGGGTGGCGGCGTTGGAGCCGCCGCCCCCGCCGGCGCCGTTCGGCGCCTGGGTCGGCGAGGCCGAACCGGCGTCCACCGGCGGGACGACCGCCCCTGGCTGACCGTCCGGGGCGGGGCCGCCGCCGCTGGTGCCGCCGTGCTCGTCGTACCCGGGGACGAAGCCGCTGCCGCCGTCCCCGCCGCCCTGCCCGTACCCGGGCGGCGCGTCGGCCCGGCCGGGCCCGTGCCCGGGACCGTTGCCGCCGAGCCGGGTCACCACCACCGAGGTGCCGATCAGCACCAGGCCGACGGCGACGGCGGCCGCGATCATCGGCCGGGAGACCCGGCTGGGACGGGCACCGGGGTCCGCACCGGCCTCCTCGGAAGATGCGCCGGATGCGGCGGATGCGGCGGCCGAGGTCCGGGGCGTCCCGGCGGCCGACACCCCCGGAGCGGCGGCGGCCCGGCCCCCTGCTTCGGCCTTCGGCTCCGCCTCGGGCGCGCCAAGGGTCCCGGACACGGCCCCGGACCCGGAGGCGGACCTCGGCCCGGCCCCGCCCCGCGCGGGCAACACGACGGTCGGTGCGCCCGCAGCCGCCTCCCCCGCCTCCGGGGCGGTCCCCGACTTCGGCGCGGCCCCCGACTCCGGCGCGGTTGTCGGGGCCTCCTCGGCAGCCAACGCCCAGTTCACCGAAGGGAGTCGGATGCCGGCCGGCCTCCGCCCCGACCCGCCGCGCTGTTCCTCGCCCACCATGCGTCCCCTGTGTTCGACTTCACTCCTCCAGGGAGGTACGGGCGGACCTCCCCGGCCGGTTCAGCCCGGACCGGCCGGGCGGTCCGTGCTCCGGGGCCCGGCGTCAGTGCTCGCCGGCGCCGAGGGCGTCCAGCCGGGCCCGGACGGCGTCGGCGTCGCGGTGCCGGAGGTGTTCGAGGATGGCCAGGCTCCTCGTCCAGGCGGCCGAAGCCGCCGCCGTGTCACCGAGGGCGAGGTGGGTGTCGCCGATGTGGGTGTGGATGTCGGCCTGGAGGAAGTAGTCGCCGACCTCCTGCCGCAGGCGCAGGGACTCGTGGTAGGCGGGGAGGGCGTCCCCGTACTCGCCGAGCTGGTGGTGGATGTAGCCGATGCTGTCCTGGATGGACGACTGGGCGGGGAGGTTTCCGGTGGCGCGGGCCAGGTCCAGTCCCTGCCGGCAGTGCACGAGCCCGGCGCGCGGCTCGCCCCGGTGCGTCAGGTACCAGCCGATGCTGTTGAGCGCGAGGGCCTGCCCGTTGCGGTCGCCGATCTCCCGGAACAGTTCCAGCGCCCGCCGGGACTCCGACACCGCCTCCGCGTCGTCGTGCTCCTCGCCGCGGGCGAGCGCGAGGTCGAGCCGGGTCCTGCCCTCGCCCGGCCGGTCACCGAGCGCGTCGAACAGGTCGAGGGCCAGGCCCAGTTCGTGCCGGGCCCGGGGCTGGCGGCCCTGGGAGCGGTGGACCTGGCCGAGCCAGCGGTGCGCGTGGGCCCGGCCGCGGAGGTCCCCGGACCGTTCGGCGGCGGCGAGCGCGGTCTCGCCGGCCCGCTGCCACTGCGCCCACAGCCCCGACTTGAGCAGGAAGGACACCTGTACGCCGACGAGTCGCCAGGCGTGCGCGTCGAGCCCCGCCCGGTGGGCCAGGTCGACGACCCGTTCGAGCACCGCCTGCTCCCCGCGGTACCAGGCGAGGGCCTGCGCCCGGTCGGCGAGGGCCTCGGCCTGCGCCCCGGCGGCCGGCTCACCGAGCGGCAGCGGCTGCCAGGACGCGTCGTCGGCGTAGGCCAGGCAGCCGGCCCGGTGCGCGGTGTGGAGGTAGTGGTCGAGCATCCGCAGGGTCGCCCCGGCCCGCTCCCGCGGGGGCTCGTCGGCGGCCGCCCGTTCGGCGGCGTAGGCGCGCAGCAGGTCGTGCAGGGTGTAGCGGCCGCGGTCCGGCTCGGCGATCAGGTGGGCGCGGTGCAGGTCGTCCAGCAGCCGGCGGGTCCGGGACGGCGGCAGTCCCGCGAGGCTCGCGGCCGCGGCGACCCCGATGGACGGCCCGGGGTGCAGGCCGAGCAGCCGGAACAGGCGGGCGGCCTGCGGCTTAAGGGCGCGGTAGGACCAGGAGAACACGAGCCGCACGTCGGCGTGGCCGTCGCCGGCCGACAGCAGGTCCAGGCGGGCGCGGGAGTCGCGCAGTTCGCGCGCCCAGACGCCGAGCGGGGTGCCGGGGTGCTCGGCCGCGCGCGCGGCGGCGATGTTCAGGGCGAGCGGCAGGCGGGCGCACAGCTCGATCAGTTCGTCGGTCCCCTCGGGCTGCTCCTCGACGGCCCCGGGGCCGAGGCGGCGGGCGAGCAGTTCGCGCGCCTCGGCGCGGGAGAGCACGTCGAGGGCGAGCGGGACGGCGCCCTCCAGCGCGACCAGTCCGGGCATCCGGTTCCGGCTGGTGACCATGACCAGGCAGGTGTCCGAGCCGGGCAGCAGCGGACGGACCTGCTCCGCCTCGCGGGCGTTGTCGAGGACGATCAGCGTCCGGGTGCCGGCCAGCCGGCTGCGCAGGAGCGCCAGCTGCCCGTCGGGGTCGGTGGGGATGCGCGGGGCCGGGACGCCGAGCGCGTCCAGGAAGCCGCGCGCCACGTCGGCCGGGTCCGTCGGGGCCCGGGCCGGGTCGAAGCCGCGCAGGTTGGCGAAGAGCTGCCCGTCGGGGAAGCGGTCGGCCACCCGGTGGGCGAAGTGCACGGCGAGCGTGGTCTTGCCCACGCCCGCGGTGCCGGCGATCGCCGAGATCACCACCGCGCCGCAGCCGGGGATCCGGTCGCCCAGCAGTGCGTCGAGTTCGCGGAGTTCGTCGGAGCGGCCGGTGAAGTGACGGATGGCCATGGGGAGTTGCTGCGGCACGGCCGGCCCGGCCGGCGGGTGCGGGAACGGCGGGACGGCCACCGCGTCGGGTGCGGGCGGCCGGGCGGCCGCCGGGGCGTCCGGTCCGGCCGGCTCCTCGGCGCCCACGGCGCGGGCCGCCGCCAGCCACCGGGCCCGGGTGTCCGGATCGACGCCCAGGGCCTCGGCGAGCCGGACCACCGAGGACATCCGCGGCCGCCGCCCGCCCGCCTCCAGCGCACTGATCGACCGGGCCGACACCCCCGAGCGCTCGGCGAGTTCGTCCTGGCTCCACCCCGCCGACAGGCGTCGCTCCCGCAACAGTCCGGAGAACACAGCAGCCCCCCACCCATCCCCCAGGGTCGCCCGGCCGAGCGTGCGGCCGGCCCCGCCCCGCGCCTCCGGGGCGGACCGCGAACGAGCGTAGCGGGAGCGGGCCCAAGTGTCAGGTCAACGTCAGGTCAACGTCGTGGTCGATCTGACCGACCGTCAGCAACGATGAGGCGCACGACCGGCCCACCCGAGGAGGAAGACATGAACGTCCGCACGATCGCTTCGCGCCCGACCAGGGCTCTGACCAGGACGGCCGTGGTCGCCGTCGCCCTCGCCGCGCTCGGCACGGCCGGGACGGTCGGCGCCGCGGCGGCCACGCCGGGCACCGCACCGGCCGCTGCGCCGAGCGGCGCGGCGTCGGCCCCGTCCGGCGCCGTCGTGGTCAAGGAGGTCAGGACCGCCTACGGGGTGCTCACCGTCTCCCGGTTGGACGACGCGTCCGTCGCCGGCGGCGTCTTCCGGCCCGACAGCGGCAGCTACTGCGGCGGCGCCAACCCGAGGGTCTGCTTCTCCGTCAACGGCAGCGGCTACTACGTCAGCACCATGTACAACACCACGACCTACGGGTCCGACGCCTGGGCCGACATGCAGATCAAGAACCCGTCGGGCGGCATCGTGGCGCGCGCGAGCTTCGCCGCGGGCGCGGGCACGTACACCGTGAGCTACAAGCCCTACACCTACGTCGCGGGCGGCTGGTGGTGCGGCTACAGCAACGCCAACGGCGGTGTGTACACCGGAAGCTGCGTCACCGTGACGAACTGACCCGGCGGGACGGCGGGCGGTGCCGTCCGGACACCGTTCGCCGTCCTCCCGGGCCGAACCGCAGCCGCGGCGACGGGGGTGCCGCGGCTCGCGTCCGGCACCGTCCCGCCGCCTCGGCCCGCAGTGGGCCCGCGCCGTGCAGACCGGCGCCTCAGCGCGGCATCGCCGCGAGCGCCGCGCGGGCGAGCGTCGCGGCCTCCGCCTCGCAGCCGCTCGCCGGGTGGCCCGTGCCGCCGAGGTCGACCGAGAGCACCAGGTTGCCGTCGCGGACGGCCAGGGAGCAGTTCGCCCCCCTGCCCGGCGAGTCCCAGTACGCCTGCTCGCCGATGCCGAGGCCGCTGGCGCTCCGCTTGCCGTCGGCCGAGCGCCCGAAGTCCGCACGCTGGACCTGTGTCGCGTTGTCGCTGGTCCCGGCGCTGCGGCGGAGCGTCCAGCGGACGATCGCGGACGGGTCCTGGTCCCAGGAGCGGGTGCCGGAGACGACCGACGAGCCGTACCAGTAGCACCGGGTCTCGGCGTTGGACGACTGCTCGGAGTAGTGGTCGTCGTCCTGCTTGCGCTCGGCGGCCGGGAGCGGGAGCCGCCCGGCGGCCTCCGCGCAGACCGGCGCCTTCAGGTACTTGTCGGGGACGGCAGGGCCGTTCGGGTCGCGGAGCCACAGGTACGCGCCGAGGCCGGTCGCGGCGACGGCCCCGGCGGTCGCCAGGGCGACGGCGGTGCGGCGCGACCGCCTGCGCGGGGTGCCGTCGACGGCGGCGGGCGCGTCGGCTCCGGGCCCGGTGTCCACCGCCGTGGCCAGGGCGGTCCGCCCGGGCACCGCCAGGTGGTACGAGGTCGGCTCGTCCCGCCGCGGTCGCGTCGGTGCGGCGCCCGGCAGGTCCGTGAGGAGCCCGTCCACGGCCGTCTGCTGCGCGGCGATCAGGGTGTGCACCGCGGGTGGCCACGGCCGGGCGGCGGGGGCGACCGGTCCGAGCAGTTCGAGCAGCCGGGCCGGGGTGGGGCGGGTGGCCGGGTCCTTGGCCAGGCAGGCGGCGAGCAGCGGCCCGACGGCGGCCGGGACGGCGGCGAGGTCCGGCTCGGTGTGCACGACGTTGTAGAGGGTCTGCAGGGTGGAGGCCCCGGCGAAGGGGCTGCGGCCGGTCAGGGCGAGGGCCAGCACCGAGCCGAGCGCGAACACGTCGGCCGCCGGGGTGAGCGCCCGGCCCTCGGCCTGTTCGGGCGCCATGTACGCGGGCGAGCCGATCACGCCGCCGGTGTGGGTGAGTTCGGCGTCCTCCTCGGCCGCCCGGGCGATCCCGAAGTCGATGACGCGCACGCCGTCGTCGGTGAGCAGCACGTTCTCCGGCTTGAGGTCGCGGTGGATCAGCCCGGCCCGGTGGATCTCCACCAGCGCCGTGGCCAGTCCGACGGCGAGCCGGTGCACCGCGTCCTGGGGCAGCGGGCCACCGGCCTCGACGGCGGCGCCGAGCGAGGGCCCGACCACGAACACCGAGGCGAGCCAGGGCGTCGGCGCGTCGACGTCGGCGTCCATCACGGCCGCGGTGTACGCCCCGGACACCCGGCGCGAGGCACCGGCCTCCCGCCGGAACCTGGCCCGGAAGCCCTCGTCGGCGGCGAACCGGTCGTGCACCTGCTTGACCGCCACCAGCCGCCCGTCGGGGGCGGCGCCCAGCAGCACCCGGCCCATCCCGCCGCGTCCCAGTTCGGCGAGGACCCGGTACGGCCCGACCTCGGCCGGGTCGGACGCGCGGCGCGGCGCGGCCGCATCGTCGTGCCCGTCACCGCACCACCTTCGACGTGGGGGTGGGATCGGGCCCGACCGAGCCGTGGGCGGACACGTCCTTCGCGACCTTCACGGCGCCGGCGGCGACGGACTTGGTCATCTCCTCGCACCGCCCGCGCGGATAGCCGGCGCCCTTCACCGCGACGAACACGTACAGGTTCACGTCGCGGACGTAGAGCACGCAGTTGTCCTCGTCCAGGTGGTCCTTCGGCAGCCAGAAGGCCTCTTCGGCGAAGGTGACGCCGGTGTCACGTGTCCGGCCGCCCAGGTAGAGGGCCTCGTAGTGCTGCTTCGCCCGTTCGGCGCCGGTCTTCCCGCCGGGGACGGTCGGGAAGACGTCCCAGACGATCTGGATCTGGTCGCCGGAACGCGTCTGCCAGTCGCACAGCTTCTCCGGGTGCTTCCCGTTCTCGTCCGGCGCCTCGAAGGTGCCGGGGTTGCCGCCCGGGGGCCCGAAGTCGGCGGACACCGTCACCTTGGCGGCGTCGAGGCAGCTCGGTACCACCGCCGCGTACGCGTCCCCGACCTGCGAGAGCGGGACGTTGCCCGGGGTGGGGACCGGCTCCGGGTCGAGGTCGACGACGCCCGTGGCCACCAACCCGCCCGCCACGCCGGCGAGCGCCAGCACGAACGCGCCCGCCACCAGCGCGATCCGCAACCCCCGGCGGCGCCGGGCGGGGGGCGCCTGCGGTTCGGTCGGGGCCAGGGCGGACGGCGCGGGAGCGGACGGCGCGGGGGCCGGGACGGCCGCCACCGTGGTCGCGACGGCCACCGGGCCGGCC
>NZ_JBHWCL010000044.1:0-59269 GCF_042735125.1 Kitasatospora sp. NPDC059599
GTACTATTACCTCCGGGGCCCGGGTTTGTCTCCCTCGGGGGGCACATTTTTATGACGCTTAACATTCGGGATAGGGGGGCGTCCGCCGCGGCGCACGCCCCCTTCTCCGTATGGATGTGGCTCATGGCCCGTGGCTCATGGCCCATGGGCTGATGGGTCAGCGCACGGTGACAGTGAAGACCGGGGAGGCGGTGCTCCCGCTGATGATGCGCAGCTCGTTCAGGCCCTTGAGGCCGAGCTTCACGCCGAGCGAGTAGGAACCGGTGCGGGTGGTGTGGACGGAGGCGGGCAGCGTGACCCAGGCGCCGTGCTGCTTCTGCTGCAGGGTCACGGTGCTGCCCGCCTTGAGGCCGGTGGTGGTGCCGGTGACACGGAACAGCTGCCACGCCTGGACGGAGGACACCGACGGCTTGGCGGTGATCCCGGCCTGCGCGGCGTCCGCCTGCACGACGACCGGCTGCGCGGCGGCCGACTGCACGACGGCCGCGGGCTGGGCGGCGCTGGTGGTGGCGACGGGGGTGGCGGCCACGGCGGTGCCCGCCAGCCCGAGGGAGAGCACGGCGAGGGTGGTCACGGCGGCCAGGCGCAGGTGGTTCCGCTTGGAGGCGATCACGGGTGCACCCCTTTCGAGGGGAGGTGGTTGTTCGGCCCGAAGGCGTCGATGCCGCGATTCGGGCTCTGCCACCCATAGAGACGCCATGTACCGGACATCGGTTGTCGACGGATCGTCACCGACGTGTAACAGTCGGCGATCATGCGGGGCCGGGCGGGAACGCCATGCCCCCGTTTCACCCCGACACGCCGGCGTGACGGCCCCTCACCGCGTCTCGTCCCAGGCGGTGACGGGCAACCGGAAAGCACCGATTCCGGAGGGAACCGCCGTGGTCGTCACAAGGACCGGACGGCCAGGGCCAGATCACCGCAGGCCCTTCTCAGTCGCCGCTCCGCAGCTCGCCCAGCCCTTCTGCGAAGACCGGGAGGACGTACCGTTCCGTACCGTGCCCCGGCATCTCGATCTTCTTGAGCTGCCCGCCGACGACATGGGACACCACCGGTACGGGCAGGGCCTCCGGCCAGAGGCCGGTTCGCTTGCCCTCCGAGAGCACCCGGCGGAAGGCGCCGGTGGATCCCCGCAGGCTCCGGCCGTTCGCCTTCAGTTGTTCCGCGGCACACTCGCCTTCGCCTTCGACGATCTGGAGCAGGATCTGCTGCGCCCTCGGCGGCAGGCGGTCGTAGTACGAGCGGGCCCGCTCCGGGGTCCAGCGGTCGTCGGCCACCGCGGTCACGACGGCGGCCGGCATGGCGGCGAGGGCGAGCAGCTTCTCCAGCACCTCGGGGGTCGGATTCTCCACGGTGATCGTGATCTTCATGGCGCACACCTTGACAGCCAGAGATCCTGAGCACAAATAACCACGGCAAACACGCTACAGACGAAGCGCGCCTCACGGCGGGGCACGGACCTCTCCCGGGCCGACGTCAGGGACCCGGCCGTGCTCGCATGGCTCCCCGCCCTGCGCCGGCATCGCCCGCCCCGGGACAGCGGGAGAGCGGACGGCTGGAGAGCGGCACCGATCCCTCCAGGCCGCACCGATCCCTCGAGGCCGCGCCGGTCCCTCCAGGCGGCGCCGCCCTCAGAACCGCAGGTCCATCCGCTGCTCGACGGTGTCGAGGCCGAACTTGTGGGCCGGGCGGGAGACGGTGACCTCGAAGCCTGCCTTCGCGTAGAGGTGGTGGGCGGCGTCGAGGCCGGCGACGGTCCACAGCAGGACGCCCTCGTACGAGCGGGCGCGGGCCTCGACGAGGGCCGTCTCCAGCATCCGCCGTCCCAGGCCCAGCCCCCGGGCGGCCGGGTCGAGGAGCACCCAGCGGAGCTGGCCCCAGCCCGGGCGTTCCTCGGACCTGACGAGACCGGTGGCGCCGACCACCCGGCCGTCGAGTTCGGCGACCCACAGCCGGCCGGGTGCCGCGTCGCGTTCGCGGACTCGGGCAAGGACCAACTCGGCCATGCCGGCGGCGACGTAGGCCTCCATGGTCTCGTCCATGCCGTACTCGCGGGTGTAGAGGACGCCGTGGAGCGCGGCGACGGCGCCGAGGTCTCCGGGGCGGAGGGCCTCGCGAACGGTCGCGACCCCGGATGCGGTGATGGCCATGTCGGCATCCCCTTTCACTGAAACACTCGTTTCAGTGGAACGATAGTCCACGTGTCCGCCCCCGCCAATGCGCCTTCCCGTCCGTCGCCGCGCCGCGAGGAGATCCTCGCCGCGACCGTCCGCTACGTCGCCGAGCACAACGTGTCCGACCTCTCCCTGCGCCCGCTGGCGGCCGAGATCGGCTCCAGCCCGCGTGTGCTGCTGTACCTGTTCGGGTCGAAGGAGCAGTTGATCCGGGAGGTCTTGGCGGTCGGCCGGGCCGAACAGCTGGCGCTGCTGGAGCGCTCCGAGATCGAGGGCGGCAGCGCCCGCGCGACCCTCGACCTGCTCTGGGAGTGGCTGACGGACCCCGGGCACCGGGGCGCGCTACGCCTGTTCTTCGAAGGGTACGTCCGCGCCTTCGGCCGCTCCGGGCCCTGGCGGGACTTCGGCACCACCTCACTGGACGAGTGGCTGCCGCCCCTGGGCCGCGTCCTGGCCGGCACCGGGGCGAACCCCACCGTGGTGCTCGCCGTCCTCCGCGGGCTGCTGCTCGACCTCCTCGCCGCCGACGGAGACGACAGCGACGGCAGCCACGACGGTGACGGCAGTGACGGCGACGGCTCCCACACCGAGCGCGTTCACGCCGCCTGGCGCGCCTTCCTCGACGCCACCCTCACCTGAGAAGGCGCGCGCCGGGCGACCGATCGGCTGCTCCTTGTGAGCTCGGTGGTGGTCTTCGCGGTCGAGGCGTCCGCGAAGACCACGTCAGAAGGCCCGGTCAGTGGACCTCGACCTCGACGGCCGTACGGATCTCCAGGGCGCGTCGGGCGAGGTCGTCCAGGCGGGTCACGCCCTTCTCGTCGATGACGCCGCCGACCGTCATTCCGTCCGCCCAGATGCAGATCGTCCGGGATGCGGTCGGAGCCGTCAGGACCGCGCAGTCGAGCGCGCCGCCGAGCGGGCCGGCCGGGTAGTCCTTGCGGCCGGTCACGGTCTCATTGATCCGGCTGGACACGTCGGCCCCCCAGATCCCGCCGAACTGCCGGTCCAACTCCCCGCGGGCGTCCGGGAAGCTGCCGGTCATCCCGGCCACCAGGAGGGTGCTCCGGCCCGATCCGGCGGGGCCGTAGCCCGCCACCGACACGTCCCGGTAGCGGCTCAACGCCGTCAGGTTCTTCTGCAGGTGGCCGCGTTCGGCCAGGACCACCTCGTCGTCCGGCATCCGTTCGTGGTCGCCGATCCGGTCCGCGAGGACGATCCGGTGCGGGGGCGGGGCTCCGGCACCGGTCACGGCGGCCACGGTCAGGGCGGTGACCAGGGCGACGACCACCCCGCCCCCGATCCAGGCCCTGCGGGGCACCGTGCGGTACCAGGGCAGCGGGGCCACCGGCTCCAGGGTGTTGGCCCAGATCGCCTGGAGGCCGCTGAGCTTCTCGGGCGGCTGTTCGGTTTCCATTCCCACCATGTCATCTCATTCATGCAAACAAACGTTCAACGGATTGCCGGATGGTACGTCAGCACTCGAATGATGTGCAGCGCATTCCGGGCCCGACGGACGTTCACCACCCCCGCTGCCCCACCGGTCGCCACCGGACGCCCCCGGTCGAGCGGACGCCACCGGTCAGCCGGTCCCCCAGCCGATCCCCGACCCGTGCACGGCCTGCTCCCAGAGGTCCAGCCCCGCGCGGAGGAGTTCGCGCACGGCCACGGTCTCCTCAGCCGTCCACGCGCCCTCGCCGGCGGCCGGTTCGAGCGCTTCACCGCCGAAGACCTTCTCGTAGGCGCTGTCGTGAACCGTTCCCTGCACCGGAAGGGGCGGGCCGTCGCTCAGGCTGCGGGACAGGTCCTCGAAGAAGTTCCACGCTTCCAGCAGTAACCCCGCCGAAGCCGAGCCGAGGTCCGGGTGCTCGACCCACCGCCGTACGACGCCCAGGTCGAGCGCGCCCTCGCCCTCCTGGAGGAGCCTCCAGCCGTTGCGGTCACAGTGTTCCTGCAGCGGCGTGTACTCGTGGAACGCGAGAAGCCTGCCGCGTTCGTCGACGGCGAACTCATCGGAGGCATCGCCCTCTCCGGGCCGCCATATCAGCGTCAGGTCCCCTCTCCTGGTCACGATGCGGTAGGGAAAGTAGTCAGCCACGCGGGTCTCCCTGGTGCCTGGCGGCACGTGCCGCCTCGGTCATCCTGCCCGCTCGTGCCCGCCGCGTGGTGCCGTCGGATCCGGTGCAACGGTGGGGTGCCGGGCCTGCGGGTCCGGAAGCCGCCCGGACCCGGGACAGCGGAGGAAAGGGGCGGCACCTCCGGTCGGGTCCGTCCCCTGCGCGGACCCGACCGGCGGCCCCCGAGGGGGCGTGGGTGGGACAGGGACGCGTCGACCGGGCTCTGATCGTGTGCGCCTGTCCTGTGCCGTGGGGGTCGAGCTTAGGGAGACGCGTCTTACCGATCGCTTACCGGTCGCTTTCTGGCCCTTCCGGTTCCTTCCGCTCCCTTCCGGTCACCTCTGCTCGGACGGTCGTCGCCAGGCGTGCGGTGAGTGAGGGCCGAGCAAGCCGAGCGGACCCGGCCCCGGGTGGAGCGCCGTCAGGTGCCGTACGGCGGGGTGTCGCCGGGGCCGGTGGCCGGGGTGTCGCTCAGTTCACGGGCCTCGGCGACCACGCGGCCCGCCGACTCGGGCAGCCCGGCGGCGTCGTAGGCCCGGCCGAGCGCCCGGAGCGCCCTCGCGAGGAAGGAGCGCCAGCCACGGGCGCGCCACACCAGGACCGACTCTTCGAGGTACGCGACGGCCGAGGCGTGGTCGCCCGCCGCGAGGTCCAGTTCGCCGAGGATGCCGAGGGCCTGGGCGAGGTGGTGTCCCAGGTCGAAGCGCCGGGCGATGGCGAGTGCGGCCTCCGCGGTGTCGCGGGCGCGGCCGTCGCCGGTGGCCGCGTACAGGGTGGCCAGGTAGAGCAGGGAGAACGCTTCCACGTAGCGGTCGTCGAGGGAGCGGGCCATGGCGAGCGAGCGGGTGAGCAGTTCGTCGCCCCGCTCGACCTGGCCGGCCCGGCCGTGGGCGGCGCCCAGGAACTGGATGGCGGTCGCCTCGAAGCGGGTGTTGCCGATCAGCCGGGCCAGGCGCAACGTTTCGGTCAGGTGGTCGATGGTGCGGTCGAGGTCGGTCTCGCCGTACGCGATGGCGATGATCTGGTGCGCCCGGGCCTGGCCGCCCGGGTGGTCGTGGACGGTGGCGAGGTCCAGGGCGCGGCGGGCCTCGTCCAGGGCTTCCTGCTCGCGGCCTTGGGCCACCAGGCTCCACGCGGCCAGGACGAGCGCATCGGCGGTCCCGCGCGGCTCCCCCACCTGTTCGAACAGGCGCTGAAGGTGTCGTGCGCGGTCCCCCAGGGAGACCATCGTCTGGGTGCCGTCCGCCAGGTCGACCGTCGGATGGGAGCCGTCGGCCGGGGTGGTCCAGGTCGTCACCTCGATGAGGCCCCGGGTGAGCACGGCCGTGCCCAGGTCGTCGCCGGCCGCCCGGCAGGCCTGGAGGGCGGCCAGGTGCGTGGTGCGCCAGTCGTCGTACAGGCCGCGCACGTCGCAGTACTTCTCCTGGCAGGCGGCGAGGTCCCAGGCCAGCGGCACCATGCGCAGCGCGGCGGCCTGCCGGGCGCTCGCGTTCAGCGCCGGCTGCTCGGCGTCGAACCAGGCCATCGGGGCGTCCAGCAGCGCGGCGGTGACGGCGGACGGCAGCGGGTGGCGCGGGGCGGAGCCGTGGATCGGCGCGAAGCAGGGCCCGGGCACCTGGTCGGCCGCCTGTTCGGCCAGCCGGAGCCAGGCACCGAAGGCCCGTTCGAGCGCGGCGGTGCGCTCGAACGGCTCGTCGGCGGCCTCGGCGTGCTCGCGCGCGTACAGCCGGACGAGGTCGTGGAAGCGGTAGCGCAGGTGCGGCTCCGTTCCGTTCTCCTGCAGGAGCTGGGCGTCGATGAGCTCCTCCAGCTGCCGCTCCGCCTGCTCCACCGGGACGCCCGCCATCGCCGCCGCGACCCACGGGGCGAAGTCGGGCGCGTCGAGCAGGCCGAGCAGCCGGAACGTGCGGCGGGTCGGCTCCGACAGCCGGGCGTAGCCGACGGCGAAGCCCGCCCGCACGGCCAGGTTCCCGGCCTCCAGTTCGTCGAGGCGCCGCCGTTCGTCGCGCAGCAGGTGGGCGAGCCGGGCCAGGGTCCAGCGCGGCCGGGCCGCGAGGCGGGCCCCGGCAATGCGGACTGCCAGCGGCATGCCGCCGCACAGCTCGACGATCTGGGCGGCGGCCACCGGCTCGGCGGCGACGCGGTGCTCCCCGAGGATGCGGCGCAGCAGTGTCTGCGCGTGGGGGGCGTCGAGTTCGTGGAGGTCGATGAGGCGGGTGCCGGGAAGGGCGGTGAGCGCGGCACGGCTGGTGACCAGGACGGCCGGGCGGGGAACGTCGGGGCGGGGACCGTCGGGGCGGGGAACGTCGGAGTGGGAAGCGGCGGGGCGGGAAGCGGCGGGGCGGGAAGCCGCAGAGTGGGGTCCCTCGGCCGGGCAACTGGTCGAAGGCGCCGGTGTGCCCGGGAGCAGCGGTCCGATCTGGCACTCGTCGGCGGCGTTGTCGAGCAGGACGAGCGTGCGGCGGCCCGCGAGCAGGGTGCGGTACAGGGCCGAGCGTTCGTCCAGCGAGGCCGGGATCTCCCGGGGGTCGGCGCCGAGGGCCCGCAGGAAGGCGGCCAGCACCCGGGCCGGGTCGGCGGGCGACTCGTCCGCCCCGCGCAGGTCCGCGTACAGCCGGCCGTCCGGGTAGTCGGCGGCGGCGCGGTGCGCGGCGTGGACGGCCAGCGCCGTCTTGCCGATGCCGCCCATGCCGGCGACGACCGGCACCCGGCCGGCCGCCAGGACGTCCAGGACCAGCCGCACCTGCTCCTCACGACCGGTGAAATCCGTGACGTCACGCGGGAGTTGGGAGGGCACTCGGGTCCGCCCCGGGTCCGGGCGGGCACCCTCGCGGTCATGGGCCAGCAGTGTCAGGAAGACACTCTGCACCTGCTCGCCCGGCTCGATCCCCAGCTCCTCGGCCAGCCGCCGGCGCAGCGACTGGAAGCGGCGCAGCGCCTCGGCGGCCCGGCCGTCCGCCGCGAGGAGTTGCAGCAGGACGGCGTGTACGGGCTCGTCGAACGGGTGGTCCTCGGCGAGCGCCGTCAGGGCGTGAACGGCGGTTCGGGCCGCGCCAACGGTCCCACCCGCCCCGGCAGGCCCGGCTCCGGCCACGCCACCGGCCAGGGCGGCCCCGGCCAGGGTGAGGGCCGTGGCACGCACCGCGCCCTCCACCGAGGCCACCAGCGGATCCGCACGGTTCACCCGCTCCAGCCCCGCCAGCACCGGGCCCCGCCGCAATGCGACCGCCGCCGCCGGGTCCCCGTCGGCGGCGAGCCTGCGGAACCGTCCGAGGTCCACCGTGTCCGGCCCGGTCACCAGCCGGTACCCCTGCGCGTCGGACTCCAGCGCCACCGCCGCGTCCCCGAACCGCCCGAGCCAGGTGCGCAGCCGCGACATCCCGGTGTGCACGGCGCCCCGGCCGACCCGCTCCGACTGTTCCGCCCACACGAGGTCCAGCAGCCGCCCCACGGGCAGCCGTTCCCCCTCCGCCAGCAGCAGGGCCCCCAACAGCCCCCGCAACACCGTGGCCCTCGGCAGCACCTGCGGCTCGCCGTCCACGGCGACCGTCAGGGGACCCAGCAGCCCGAACGTCATCCTCATCCGCTTCAGCCCCCAGAAGTCACGACGGCGCCGAGGCCCGGCCGCACCGCCCGGCCGCACCGCCCGACGGGGCGGCGGCCGCCGGCCGCGGCACGACCACGACACTAGTCCGGGCACCGAGCACCGGTGTCCACCGGGCCCGCGCACTGCCCGGTGCGGCCTCCGTCCCGTCCCGGGCACCGAAGCACCGGGCTGCCGTGGTCACGGAAGGGCCCGGACAAGCGGGCGCCGATGTGGTACCCAGGTGAACGCGCATGATCACTCCATGCGGACAGGCTGGACCGAAGGGGGACATCGGTGAGCGCGCCGACCACACCAGAACGACCGTCAGATCAGACGTCGGAGCGACCGTCGGAGCGCCCCGCAACGGCGGCCGTCGTTCCCCCGCAACCGTCGAGGCCTCCCGGAGCCCCGGTGCCGCACCACCCCGGCACGCCCCGGTTCGACCTCCAGGGCTGGGGGACGATGATCACCGCGCTCGTGGGCGTCGCCACCCTCGGCGCGGGCTTCGCCGGAGGCTTCTTCACCCAGTCCCAGGTCAGTGGCTCGGATGCCCGACCGCAGCCGGCGGTGACCGTCACCGTCCCCGGCCCCACGGTGACCGTGCCCGGTCCCACCGTCACCCTGCCCGCGGTCGGCGGCCCGGCGGTCTCCCCCTCCCTGAACACGCTGCCGACCGGCGTGGCGGCCGGCAGTCCGCCCCCGACGGCTGTACGTGTACTGACCGCAGCCCCCGACGGCGGCCTCGGCGGGACGAGGACGGTGCTCACGGGCAAGGGCTTCCCGCCGAACGAGATCGTCCGGGTCTCGTTCGTCGTCAAGGGCGACCTGGGTGAGGACTACCGGGTCCGCGACCTGCGCGACACCCTGACGGACGGCGCCGGTGCGTTCTCCGTCGAGGTGGTGATCCCGTCCGACCTGAACGGCGACGCGAACCTGAACAGCTACCTGAGGGCCCGGACGTCCACGACGAAGACCGAGACGATCTTCGACCTGACCGTCTGACCGGGCCGAGTGGCCGGGTGGCCGAGTGGCCGGGTGGCCGGGTGGCCGGGTGGCCGGGTGGCCGACGGAGCCTGTGCCCCACCGGGTCCTGCCCACCGGTCCGCACATCGGCCCCGTGCGGCACCGCCGCAGCAGCCGGAGCGACGGGGAACTCACGAGTGCGGACCCCAGCATCGATCCACCGTCGAGCCGCGAGGTGCTCGACGTGGTCCGGCCGCCGACCGCGCCGACCGCCCCGGGGGAGACGGACGCCACGGGCACCGATCCAACGGTCTGGTCCGACGAGGCAGGCGCCTCCGGACCCGAGCGAGAACCGCTGAGCAGGTTTCTGCCGCAGTTCACCCTCCACAAGGCGGCCCTGACCGCCCCGCACACGGCGGACGACGGGAGCACGCCCCGGCATTCGCTGGCCGGGGCGCAGAGTTTGCTGCAGCGCGTGCCGCTCGGCCCGTGCCCGGCTCCGGTCTCCGGGACCAGGTTCCTCATCGGGCCCCGGCCTGGTCGCGATCGTCGGGCGCAGTCCGGAAGGCGAGGACGCCGCCGAGGTCCGGGCCGGCGCCCGCCACCGCAGCGCACTGCGGCCGCTCGCCGGGCTCGACCTCGGTTGGCGGCGCTTCGACGGGTGAGCGACGGGTGAGCGATGAGCAGGACCGAACCCGAACCGCCGACAGGCCGTGGCGAGGTGGGTCAGCCGGCTCCGGGCTCAGCCGGGTTCGCGGGGGATCCGAGCGACGGCTCACGGCGCAGTCGTGCGGGGTCCGCCCGGCTGAGGGCTGTCGGTACGTCCAGCTGCCGACCCGCTTCGTAGGCCTCGGTGAACCGTTCGTCGCCGAGCACGGCGCGGCTGCGGGCGGTCAGTGTGCGGATCTGCGGGTCGGTGCGGTCGTGGGCGCCGCGTAGTCTTGCCGCGGCTCCGAGCAGGGTGGCGGTGTCACGGTGCCGCCCGCGGAGTGCGGCGAGGCCGGCGACGCCGACCGCGACCGTCGCCACGATCGGCATGTCGCCGCTGCCGAGCGCCGCCGTGTACGCCCGGCGCAGCGAGCGCTCGGCGGCCGGACCGTCGCCGCGTGCGAGTTGGATGGTGCCCCGTACCGTGCCGATCAGGGCCTGCCCCTGGTCGAGGTCGAACAGGGCCTGCTGCGCGAGCCCGGTCTCGGCCGAGCCGAGCAGGTCCCCGGCCCGGGCCAGGTCGCCGCTCTGCGCCCGGAGGGCGGCTTCCCGGACGGAGAGCAGGACCGCCGTCTCCGGGGACGCCGAGCGCAGCGCACGCTCCCGGGCTTCGGCTATCAGCGCGGCTGCCCGGGTGGTGTCACCGAGCCCGGCGTGGAGGTCGACCAGGCGCAGGTCGACGAAGACCTCGTCGCTGATGCTGAGCGATCCGAACGTGGCGGCCAGCCGTTTGGCCTCGTTCAGATCGGCCAGCGCGCCGTCGAGGTCGCCGTCGTACTGCCGTAGCAGCGCGCGCAGCGGCAGCGCTTTGGCCACGCCCCAGCGGTCGCCGGCTCCGGCGAAGCAGTCCAGCGCGGCATCCACGTCACCGCGGGCCTGGTCGAGACGGCCCTCGTTCTCGGCGAACTGGGCCCTGAGCAGGCGGGCCAGGCCGGTCGACCACGTGTCCGGTGTGTCGGCCGACGGCCTGAGGAGGACCGGCGGCAGCTCGGTCCCCAGCAGGAGGGCCAGCCCGGCAGCAGCCAGCACGCCACCGGCACCGGTCGGCCCCGGTTCGCGCGGCAACCGGTCGGCGAGTGCCCGCAGCGCATCGCGCTGTTCCTCGCGCCGTTCATCGTGCTGATCCTCGCCCCGTTCGTCGCGCCGTTCCTCGGTCAGGCCGCCGGCGGGCGTGCCGGGGGCGGCGGCGGTGAGTGCCAGCAGCCCCGCGGCGACGGCGCGTTCCGCGCTCGGCCGCGCGACGGGCGACCGGGTCGCCGCGCGGAGCCAGTGGGCCGCGTCGGTGTGACGGCCGAGCATCTGCCAGTACCAGGTCAGGTTCACCGCGAGGTCGACCGCGTCGTCGGAGGCACCGTCTGCGGTGTCGCTGCCGTCGGGGGCGTCGGGGGCGTCGGGGGCGCACAGGTGGCGCAGAGCCGCGAGCACGTTGTCGTGCTCGGTGCGCAGCACGCGCAGTGCGTCGAGCTGCCGGGGGCCTCGCAGCAGCGGGTCCTGACGGGCGACCAGGTCGGCGAAGTGGCGGGCGGCCCGCTCCCGGGCGTCGGTCAGGGCGCCGTGCTCGGCCAGGCGCTCCAGACCGTACGCGCGGATCGTCTCCAGCATCCTGTAGCGGCCGGTGTCCGGCGTGAGCTGCAGCAACGACCGGTCGACGAGGCCCGCGAGCAGTTCGGGTACGTCGGCGGCAGGCACGTGTGTCCCGGCGCAGACGGCGGCCGCCGAGACTGCGGTGACGCCACCGGAAAGGACCGAGATGCGTTCCACGACCGCGCGTGCGTCCGGGTCGAGGAGGTCCCAGCTCCATGCGATGACCGCGCGCAGCGTGCGGTGCCGGGGCCGGGCGGTGCGGCTGTCAGTGGTGAGCAGGTGGAAGCGGTCGGACAGCCCGGCGGCCAGGCCTGCGAGCGGGAGCGTGCGCAGGCGGGCTGCGGCGAGTTCGAGGGCGAGCGGCATGCCGTCCAGGCTGTGGACGACGCGCAGCACCTCCCCGAGATTGTCCCCGTCGACGGCGAACCCTGGCCGTACAGCGGCCGCCCGTTCTGCGAACAGGCGCACCGACGCCGTACGGCGGGCCTGCTCGATCCCCGTACGCGGCGCAGGCAGGGCGAGCGGACCGAGCGGGACGAGTGCCTCGCCGTCGACCGCCAGCGGCTCCCGGCTCGTGGCCAGCACCCGCAGCTCGGCGCAGCGGGTCAGCAGTGCCGTGATGAGGTGGGCCACGGCGTCGACCAGGTGCTCGCAGTTGTCGACCACGAGCAGGCTCTCCCGGCCGTCCAGCTGATCCGCGAGGACGTCCAGCTCACCAGTCCGTTCACTGGCCGGCTCACCTGTCGGTTCACCTATCGGTTCACCAGCCGGGCCGGCCCCGGGCCACCGGTGGGCCCTCCGGCCAGGCCACCGGCCAGGCCACCGACCGGGGTGCCGCGCAGCCGCGCGGAGGCCTCGAACAGCGCCGGGCCGCGCAGCCCGATCGTGGCCAGCAGCGCGGCACCGACCTCGGTGGGCTCGGTGACGGAGGCGAGGTCGATCAGCCAGACGCCGTCGCGGTACGCGTGTCGCCGGAGGCGTGCCGCCTCGACCGCCAGGCGCGTCTTGCCGGCACCACCGGGACCCGTCACGGTCACCAGGCGACCGGAGTCGAGCAGTGTGCCGATCCTGGCGAGGTCGTCGTCACGGCCGATGAGTCCGGTGAGCGGCGCGGGCAGATTGCCGCGCCCGGCCCGTGTGGCCCCGGCCGTGGCGGGAGCCTCGGCAGGAGCAGGGACGATGGCGGTGGCAGTGGCAGTGGCAGTGACTGGAGGCGCGGGGGCGGAAGCGAAAGCGGGAACGCGCAGCGGGCGTAGGTGACGTTCACTCAGGGCGGTGCCCGGGTCCGCGCCGAGGACGTCGGCCAGGTGCCCGCGGACCCGCTCGTACAGGGCGAGGGCCTCCCCCTGGCGTCCTTGGGCGGCGAGCGCGTCCATGAGCAGAGCAGCGGCGCGCTCGTGGACGGGGTGTTCGGCGAGCAGTGCGGCCAGCCGGGCGGCAGCCGCTTCCGCGCGACCCAGCGCGAGTTCGGCGTCGGCGAGATCGGCGACGGCCTCCGTCGAGGCCCGGGCCAGCCGGACCGCGACCGCGGGCACCACCGCGGCGACGACCACGGGCTCGGTGCCGGGACGGTCACCCCAGAGCGCCACCGCCTCGCCGAGCAGGGCAGCCGCCGCAGCCGGGTCACCTGTATCTGCACCGACACCTCCACCGGCACCGACACCTCCACCGGCACCGGCGCGGAGACGGTCACGGCCCTCGGCGGCGAGCCGCTCGAACCGCAGCACGTCCACGTCGGCCGGTTCCACGGCCAGCCGGTAGCCGCCCGTAGGACGTGCGTCGACGCTCGCCGGGCCGAGGGTTCGGCGCAGCCGGGAGACGAGTGCCTGGAGGGCGTGGGCCGGGTCGGCCGGAAGGTCTTCGGGCTCGGCCCAGATCGCGTCGACGAGGCCGCTCCGCTCGACCTCGCGTCCGCCGGCCAGGGCGAGCCGTACGACCAGGGCCCGTAACCGGGCACCCGGTACGGGCAGGGTGGTCCCGCCCCGACACACCCTGAAGTCGTCGAGCAGCGTGACCCGAAGCCGCCCCTCCCCGTTCATCCCCGGATCCTCGCACGCGCCCGGCCGGCTCCTCACATCAGGTCCGTGGCCGCCCGTCCCCGTGTCAACGCCGTGTGCGCCCCGTGTGAGAGGCCTGCCGCAGGCTCGGTGTTCCCGGCGGGATCCCCCGCCCCCGAAGCCCGAGGAGCACACATGCCGATCACCCTCCGCCCGGGAAGCACCGTGATGTTCACCGGCGACTCGATCACCGACTGCCGACGGCTGGAGAGCGAGGACGGCCTCGGCTTCGGCTACCCGCTGCGCATCGCCGGCGAGTGGGGCCTCCGGCACCCGGAGCGGCCCGTGACCTGGCTGAACACCGGAATCGCCGGCCACAAGGTGATGGACCTGGAAGCCCGGTGGCAGGCCGACGTGCTCGACGCGCGCCCGGACGTGGTGTCGATCCTCGTCGGCGTCAACGACATGGGCTGGCACACCCTCGCCCCGGACGGCCACGTGATCCCCGCACGGGACTACGCGGCGGGCTACCGCCGACTGCTCGCGCCACTGGCCGAGGCGGGTACGGAGCTGATCCTCGTCGAGCCGTTCCTCCTCCCGGTCAGTGGCACCGTCGAGGCCGGTCACGCCCTCGTCGACGACGAGGTCCGGAAGGCGTGGCGGTCCGACCTGGACCCGAAGATCCAGGCCGTCCGCGACCTCGCGAAGGAGTACGGCGCGCACCTGCTCGCCGCGGACGTCATGTTCGCCGAACTCGCCGCGGCAACCGGGCCGGAGTACTGGGCGGCGGACGGCGTGCACCCGACGCCGGCCGGTCACGCCGCCCTCGCGGAGGCCTGGCTGCGCCTGGTCGCATGACACGGCGGCGCGCAGGCCCCCGCCGGACAACCGGACGGCAGGACGACCAGGCAGGCTGCCGGCCACTCGGGCGGCATGACCTCGGACAGTTTCCCGGTGTCATCGGTGAAGTCCAGGCCGCGGGGGCACAGCGGGTGGTCGGTCCGGCCGTTGTCGGGTTCGGCGGGATCGTCGCCATAGGCCAGTGGTGGCCGACCGGCTTCTCGACGGACATGAAGTCCAGCGTCAGTGAGTCGTTGACCTGCACAGGGGCGACCCGGCCCCACCGTCCTCCACAGCCGGAGACGGAGAACTCGATTTTCCGCGGAAAATCCCACGTCACCGCCCCACTCCGTCCGACCCCGCGCCCCTGCCGGACCACCGGCGCGAACGCCGACCCGGGTGCGGGCACGGGCGCGAGTGCAGGCGCATTACCGCCCCTGACCGGACGGGTCAGGCGGTGAGGCGGCCGAGGCGCCGGGCCATCTGGTCCACGGTGTCGGTGGGGGGCCAGGGGAAGTCGGGCAGGTCGGCGCGGAGGGTGACCTGGCCGTGACGCTCATCGATGCTGCGGCCACCCAGCCAGGTCGGAGTACGACTCGGGGTCATGGCGGGTGACACCGTCCCACTCCCGGCCCGTCGCCCACTGATACGCCCGCCGGGGCACCCGGAGCCCCCACCCGGCCTCGAAGGTCGTGGCCGTGAACAGGAAGAAGCGCGACGCTTCGTCGAGCACGCCCTGTCCAGAACCCGTCCCAGGTCATCACCCGCGCAGCATCGCATGCACCACTGACATCGACCGGTGCCCCGGAGCGCCAGCAGGTTCCGACAGCTCCCCTCCCTGTCCGGGGATCACGGCCGTCACCGCGTCGCCCTCCTGTGCGGCCACCGGCCACCGAGCCCGGGAGCCGGGACAGCTCCCGGGTCCGATCACCCGTCGTCAGCACCACATCCAGCGCGACGCCCATCCGCAAGGTCCTTACCACCGAGGAAAGCACTGCCGTCGCCCCGGTCGGTCGGGGGAGGCGATCCGTGCCCGCAGGATCCGCGAACACAACGACCGGGGCCGCGAAAAGTCACGCCTGTCCCGGGAAGGGTTCGGTCGCTGCCTGGCGGTAGCGACCGGGGGTCAGCTACCGAAGGGCAGCGACCGAAGCGGAGGGGACCGGTCCCTCGCGTTCGGTCGCTGGGTTCTCTTCAGCGGCGGAAGGGTCTCGTCCCCGGTATTCAGGCCTGTCACCTGCGGTGGAGCCTGCCGACAGGGACGGACGCTCTCCGTCGTGGGCAGTGGCGAAGCAATCCTGGAGGAGAGTCGCTTCGGTCGCTGTCGGCGTCAGATCTCCTACGGGGGGACACTCCCGGCGGCCAGCGGATGGTTCGTCTCGGCACGGTGGCTCGGCCCTCACCCGGTTCTCCCTGGCACTCGCCCGGGCACCGCACGAGCCCAGGGAGCTACTGAAGCGACCGAAGCGACTCAAGGAAGGAACTCCTCGGTCCTGCTCGTGCACCGGTAGGGGCGGACGTCCCTCCTGCCGGGGGCACCACCCCGCACCGATCCGGCAGCTACCGAGCTACCCGAGCTACCGAAGCGACTCAAGCGACCGAAATCCGGACCTTCAGGCTGTCCTGACACGCGCGACACGCCGAGCGACCGGGCGAGAGAGACTCGGTCGCTACGGTCGCTGGGCTTCAGTCGCTGGACAAAATCCCAGGTCAGAGGCTGTATGCCCACCCCCGTAGCGACCGAAGCGACTCAAGGTTGGGTATATGAAGACATTCCCGTGTGCGTGTGCGCGTTATAGACCCGGGCTACAGTCGCTTCAGTCGCTGTTTGGTGGGAAAAACGGTTTTGACCTGCGGAAACGTCAGCGGACCGAAAACAGCGACCGAAGTGACTCGGTCGCTCCCCCAGGGTTGGGTCGCTCAGTTTCCCGGTGAGGGACGCCACTCCGGGTGCGTACGTGCTCGCTCGGATAGTCTGTGTGAGCTATCTTCTGGACTTCAGTCGCTTCAGTCGCTGATCCGGCGCTCACCAGTGCCCTGACCTGGCTTTTTGCCCTCAGCTACTGAACGAGCGACTCAAGCCGGATCAGCTACCGAGCGACTGAAGCAGCTGAAGCAGCTACTGAACCAAGGGGGAGGGACCAGCGTGACGGCGCCGCAGGCCGTGGGGAGCGACCGAACGGGCCGCCAGCCGGACGCGCTGGCTGTCGCTCGCTGGTGTGCCCACCAGGGTTGGCCGGTCCATCCCCTGGCTCCCGGGCGCAAGACACCGCCCGCGAACTGCCAGGCCTGTCAGGACTCCCCGCACTCCCCCGGTGAGTGCGCCTGTCCCGGCTTCGGTCGCTGGTGCCACGGCTTCCACGCCGCCACCCTCGACCAGGACGTCATCACCGCGTGGTGGCGGACCAACCCCGACTTCGGCACCGGCGTCGCCTGCGGGCCAGCAGGCCTGGTCGTCATCGACGTCGACAGTCACGCCGGCACCGTCCCCGCCAGGGACCGGATCCTGCCCGGCATCCCGATCCACGAACACGTCGACCTCGAAGGCCTGGAGGACGGCTACCATACGCTCGCCCTGCTCGCAGCGCTCCGTAGCTCCCCCGATCCTGCAGAGGACACCTCCACACTGCGCGTCCGTACCCCCTCCGGCGGCCTGCACATCTGGTACCGGGACGACGACCACCGCCGCTTCACCTGCTCCAGCGGCTCCTCCACCGGACGGGCGCTGGCCTGGCAGGTCGACGTCCGTGCCCACGGTGGTTACATCGTGGCCCCCGGCACCATCACGAGCGCGGGCACCTACACCGCGCTCCCCGGTGCCTGGGCACCCGCCCCGCTCCCCCGGTGGCTCGGCGAGGAACTGGTCCGCACCGGACACCTCAAGGACAAGCCGGAGTCCCAGCCGACCGTCCCGGCTCCCGTGCCGGACCGCGCCCGGCAGGCCGTCGTGGCCGCGGGTGGCGGCAAACGTGGAGCCGAACGGGTCCTGGAGACCGTCCTCCAGGACGTGACCGACTGCGCAACGACGCCGGAGGGCGCCGGCTTCACCGGCAAGCTCAACCGTGCCGCCTACACCGTCGGGGGCCTGGTCTCCGCCGGGCACCTGACCCACACCGCCGCCGAGCAGCTGCTCCTCGATGCCGCTCGCACTGCCCGTCCTGCCCAGGACCGGCACAGCTCCGCCGTCATCCGTTCCGGCCTCGCCGCCGGCGCCCGGCAGCCCCTGCACATCGGGAAGGCCCGCGGATGACCGACAGCACCCGCAAGAGGACGGTCTTCGACCCCGTGGCCGCAGCCCAGCAGATCCTGGAGTACCCGCCGGTTCCCGGTCCCGCGCAGGCCCCCTGGCACGGCGCCGCCGTCCAGGACAGCCTCCTGGACGAACCCGCCGAGGTCTCGCAGGCCCCTGCCCACCCCGCGCAACCCGCGCAGCCCTTCCCCACCGCGTCCACGCAGACCGCACCGGCGCCCAAAGCCGCCAAGGCCTCGGCCGGTCCGCAGGCCAGTTCCCACGGCCTGCTGCCCGACTCCCTCTCCGACCGGGGCAACGCCAAGCTCTTCGTCCACCTCTATGGGCGCGACTACCGCCACGTCCCCGGCATCGGCTGGTACCGCTGGTCCACCCACCGCTGGCAGCTCGACGAGGACGACACCGTGCTGTGGGCAGCGGGCGAGATGGCCGAGAGCGTGGCCACCCACGACCCGCGCGGTGTCTACACGAACACCGACCTGCGCCGGCACCGCCGCCGCGCCCTGTCCACCTCCGGCATGAACGCCATGCTCGCCCAGGCCAAGTCCGCCCCCGGCATGGTCCTCAACGCCGCCCTCCTCGACGCCGACGCCTACGCCCTCTGCACCCCCGGCGGAGTCGTGGACCTGCGCACCGGCGCCATCGTCCCGCCCGACCCGAAGGTCCACCACCACTCCCGCTCGACCACCCTCGCCCCCGCCCGGATGCCCACCCCGCGCTGGAACCGCTTCCTCACCGACACCTTCGGCGACGACAAGGAAGGCCGCCAGACCCGCGACTTCCTCCACCTGCTGCTCGGCTACTCCATCAGCGGTGACGTCGGCGCCCAGGTCATGCCCTTCCTCTACGGCCAGGGCAAGAACGGCAAGTCCGTCCTCCTCGACGTCATGATCCAGTTGCTCGGGGACTACGCCGACGCGGCCCCGCCCGGCTTCCTCATGGCCAAGACCTTCGACGGCCACCCCACCGACCTCGCCGAACTCCACGGCCGCCGCATCATCGTGTGCTCCGAGCTCAAGCCCGGCGACCGGTTCGACGAGGCCCGGGTCAAGCTGCTCACCGGCGGCGACAAGATCAAGGCCCGCCGGATGCGCCAGGACTTCTTCTCCTTCGAGCCCACCCACAAGCTCTGGCTGCTCGGCAACCACCGCCCCGAGGTCGGCACCGGCGGCTTCGCCTTCTGGCGCCGCATGCGCCTGATCCCGTTCGAACGGGTCGTCCCCGAGGAACGCAAGATCGACAACCTGGCCCACGTCCTCGTCGCCGAGGAGGGCCCCGGTATCCTCGCCTGGCTCATCGACGGCGCCCGCCGCTACTTCGCCGGGGAGAAGGACCTCGCCGGCCCCCAGCGCGTCCAGGTCGCCACCACCGCCTACGCGGAGACCGAGGACCACGTCGGCCGCTTCCTCAAGGAGGCATGCGTCACAGGCGAGGGCATGCGGGCCGAACAATCCCAGCTCTTCGGCGCCTACACCCGCTGGTGCGGCTTCGAAGGAGCCAATCCCGTATCCGGACGTGCCTTCGCCGCACGAGTTCGCGAGACACTGGGTATGACCTCTCCCAAGGAGATGGTCCTGTCCAACAGCCGCAAGTACTACCCGGGCATCGGCCTGATCACCGACGACACAGAGGAGCAGAACGCGTGAGCGCGCTGATCGACCCGGCCGAGCTCGCCCACGAAACCGACCTCGTCTGGCTGGAGGACACCGCCGAGCTGGACTACGTCCGCCAGTCACTGGACCGCCTCACCACCCGCCGCGGCCGCCCCGCCTACCACCGCGACGGCCGGATGGTCGGCTACGCGATCCTCGGCCCCGACGCCAAGTCCTCCCGTGCCTCCGGCACCTTCCGTCGGCGCGTCTTCTGGCTGCTCCCCCACGACCGGGACCAGGACCCGAACGGCCTGTACTCCACCGGCGCCCCCTCGGAGGCCGTCGACCCGCGCACCGTCGCCCCCGGGGTCAAGGGCTACAAGACCGAGCGCTCCGAGGGCGGCCCGGCCTCGCCGGCGATGCTGGAGCTGGGGATAACGCTTCCGAAGGCCTGAGGCCTTCGGCCTCAGGCCGAGGCCCTGCCCCGCGGGTCGTGGGGCAGGGGGCAGGGCACGAAGGGGCACCGGGCGACGAGGGTTCGCGGCTGTCCGCCGTTTCCTACCGCCTCTCTCTGTGCGGCTCCTCCGAGAGGGGGGCCTGCCCCGCCAAGAGGCTCTCCAGGAACTGGCCGTGTCGGGCGGGTGCGCTGCTGCGGGCCTCGAGCGCCCTGGGCTGCGTCCGCAGCACCTGGGTCTTCTCGGTCGGGTCGCTCTGCTGGGGCCGGTCGGGCCGACCGGCCCGGTCGGGCCGGGTGCCTCGGTTGGCCCGGGCGGCCCGGGCGGCCTGTTCGGAGACCATGACCCCGAGGACATCGGCGAGGTCGGTCATCGACTGACGCGGCTCGGCAGGGTCCACACGGACCGCCTCCGGGGTCCGAGCCCGGTCGTTCCCGGAGGCGCGGACATCGGTACCGGTCCGGGCAGTCCTCGTGGACTTCGTCGCTTCAGTCGCTCCAGTCGCTGCAGTCGGCGTCGTGGGCGCCGTTGTCAGTGCACTCCCGGTCGGCGCGACCGCGGCCTTCGCCGCCGCCCCGCGCTTCACCGTCGTCACCGCCTCCGACCTTGCAACCCGACCCCGCGCCGCCGTCGCGGGCTTCGCCGCGGAGCGCTCGGCTGCGGACTCCTCGCGCAGACGACTCACCTCCGCCTCAAGCGCCGCCACCCGTGCCCGCAGTTCGTCCAGCTCGCCCATCTTCTCCACTTGCCCAGACCCTCCCCGGCCGTCATCCACGGCCATTGACGTGCGGCTTCAGCCTAGCCGGGGGTCCTGGTCGCGCCCGAGGGCGTCCACCGGCTCGGCGACGCGCGCGACGAACCGCCGCATCAGTGAGAGCATCCTCGTGCTCGGTCGCGGCCCAGGAGGCGGGGGTCATGCGCGCCCCACGCGGCTCGAACACCCGTGCTTCGACCGAGTTGACGCGCGGTGCTCGGGTAGACGTCACCCTCCTCCTCCCAGACCTTCGATGCCCTGCCGGCATGCCGCCGGAGCGGCGCGAAGGTGCTGCCCCTGGCCCGCTCTGACGCCGTCTCCGATGAGCACCCTGACGCACTTCTGACGGAGTGAGGATCCCGACGCACAGGCGTTCACCGCTCCCGAACTCGTCCGGACGGATATCGCCCCACGGCCTCGACTGCCTCGAAGTGTCCGACCCCGCCCCTACGATCCCCCGGTGACCGATGACGAGATCGTCGAAGCCTGCCGGAGGATCGCCCGGGACCGACAGGCGCCCCCACCCGCTCCGTACGGTGCCGTCGTCCGGGCGGAACGTGTCATCGAATTCGTCTTCCCCACGCTTCTGCGCCGGCTGTACACCGAGGTGTCCAACGGCGGATTCGGCCCCCCGGACGGCGTCCTGCCGGTCGATGTGGGGCAGTGGCACGAGCACCTCGCCGAGTCCTACGAGCACGGGCCGGACCCCACCGGCGGAGTGCCCGCCGGAGTGGTGCCGCTCTACGACTGGGGCTGCACGAGGTGGTCGATGATCGACTTCCGCGACCCGGACGGCGCGATGTGGGCCTGTGCCGAGGGCGTCTGTCGTCCACAGGACATCGGCCTCAGCCAGTGGCTGGTGGCCGGAATGAACGGAGAGCTGAGCTTCGTCTGGCCGGACGACGAACCGATGGAGCGCGAGGACTCCGGGCCGACATGTCGGTGAGCACGGCGGCTGGGGCGGTCGGGAGAACCGGCCCGAACCCGGCAGTGAGGGGCGCGCTGTGCAGCGGTGCTGCTTCGGACCCCCTGGCTTGGTCCGAGGTGGGGAGCCGCCCGTCAGACCAGCAGTCGTGCCCAGTCCGCCAGAGCTGCGAAGTCGTCCGCCGTCAGTCCGATCGTCGGGTCGATGTGGCGGACGAGCGCCGGAGCGGGGTGGTGGGCCTGGACCCAGGTGCGGTCCGCGTCAGTGATGTTGTCGTCGACCCAGGCGAACGGGCGGCCTTGAGCCCAGGACACGATCTTCGATGTCTTCCAGAACACGCCGTCATCGGGCTGGGGACGCGGATCCGGCCAGGTGATGACCGGCAGCGTGGGCAGTCCCAAGAGGGGCGCAAGGAAGTCATTGGCCTCTTCCTCCCAGGTCGTCGCCCACACCAGGTCGAACGGCAGGGCAGTGAGCGCCGGTCCGTGAGCCGGGTTCAGCCAGACCCGCAGTGGCTTCGGCGCCTTGTTGGGAAGACCCCAGGCCCGGAGCCTACGGCGCTCGGCCGCTTCCCACTGGGGCGTCATCAGCCGGTGCGTCTCGTAGCCCTCGGGCCGCCGGTACGGTTTCGCCGCGTTTGGATTCAGTGGCCCGTCGACGTCTATCAGCAGCATGGGCCGCATCAGCTCACCCCCGGAGATCGTCTCCGTACGGTACCGGTCGATCTCTGGCAGACCGACGGGATTTCCCCGCCGTGTTCATCCGGGGACGGTCACCACGGCTCTCCCCCACCCCCGCCGGCTGTCGGAAGTGGTGCGAGGATCCGGGAGTCCGGGAATCCGGTCTGACGATTTTCCGCAGAAAATTCTGATCCCCGCGAGACCCCGAGCTGGCCATCGGGCGGTGCCCCATGGCGGTAGGGGATCACTCGGCTCCCGGCTCGGGTGTGCAGTCAGGCGTGCGGAGCTGCCCGGAGGTCACGGCGGCAGAAGCATCACGATCGCAATGGAACGGCGCCCGTACGTTGGCCTCGGGGAACGGCCCGCCAACGCCTGGAGCACCGGCCCTCCTGGCGACGCGCGATGGTGGTCCCTGTCTGCGGCGGTGGGGTTGTTCGTCGCTGTGGCGGTCGGGCAGTGGGGTGGAGAACGGGGTCCTGCAGGGCGCCGGCCGCTTGCCGCTCGAAGGCTTTCGACCGTTGGACAGCGGCAGCGGCATGGGTGAAGGCCTTACCGTGGCCCTCGTTTCACTCGTTGCCGACACGTCGGGCCCGGTCTTGCTTTCCCCGCCGGTCTCGCTGGCCAGGCTGATTGTGTCTGCCCCTGCCGGGTGGGTGCGGGATTTTCTGCGGAAAATTGGCTGGGGGTTGCTGGGGTGGTGGGACGGGCTGTTGTGATCCGGACGGGATGTTGGTGGGCTGGATTCTGGGCGGTCTCCCCCACAACTGGCCCCGTCCGTCGGTGACGCTTCGTAGGGTCGGTCCCGGCTGGGCTCGGATTTTCCGCAGAAAATTTCGGGTGTCGGCGGTCGCTGAACCTTGGTTCTGGATCACTTCTTCCGTGCCAGGGCCACGGAGGGGCACCGGAGCCGCGGTCATGAACGGTCGTGGCTGACGATCTCCTCCAAAACCTCTGGGTCCACCAGACCGCCGACGTCGCGGTCAACACCTGGACCATCCACGCTGACCGTGTGACCGTCCACGCCGCCACGGCCGGGGACGAGGCGGGCTGTCCGTCGTGTGGGACCGTCTCGACCCGGGTGCACAGCAGCTACGTTCGACGGTTGGACGACAGCGCGGCGGGCCGGCGTCGGGTGGCGGTCGAGTTACGGGTCCGCCGGTTCCGCTGCCGTGAACGAGCCTGCCCCCGGGCCACGCTCGTCGAGCAGGCGCCGGGACTGACCTTCCGGACGCGATCCACGTCGCCGACCGGTTCCACCTGTGGCAGAACCTCGCCGACGCGGTGGAGAAGACCGTGCTCCAGCACCGTGCCTTGCTACCCGAACCGGCCCCTCCAGCAGGTCCGGCTCCGGCTGCCGCGTTGCCGTCCGTCAGCTCCGAGCGCCGCCGGACCGGCCGGCTGTCCGACCGGGTCCGCGAACAGCACGCCGCCGTCCACGCGCTCATGGACGACGGGTTCGGCCTGCGCGCCATCGGCCGACGACCGGGCCTGGCCCGCGACACAGTCCGCCGACCGGTCGGCACGCAGGACCCGGACGAGCTGCTGGTCGGCCGCTGGACCGGACGCACCAGCATCCTCGACCCCTACAAGCCATACATCCACCAGAGGTTCGCCGAGGGCCACACCATCGCGCGGCGCCTCTTCGAGGAGATCCGGCAGCGCGGATTCCCCGGTCGGGAGCAGATCGTGGCTGTCTACGTGCGTCGGTTGCGGGAGACATTCCCCCGCCAGGACCCGCCCCGTCGCAAGCCCTCCGTCCGGGACGTGACCAGCTGGATCACCCGCCACTCCGACCGCCTGCGCGACGAAGACGCCCGGCAGCTCAAGGAGGTCCTCGCCCGCGTCCCGGTGCTGGCCACCGCTGCCGAGCACCTCAGGACCTTCGCCGAGCCGATGAACGACCGCCGCGGACGAGAGCTCAAGGACTGGATCACGCGCGTCCAGCAGGACCAGGTCCCGGCCCTTCGAAGCTTCGCCACCGGTCTCCTTCAGGACCTCGATGCGGTCGTCGCCGGTCTGACCCTGAGCTACAGCTCCGGCGCGGTCGAGGGCCACAACAACAAGATCAAAATGATCAAGCGCCAGATGTTCGGCCGCGCCGGCTTCGACCTCCTGCGCAAGCGCGTCCTCCTTGCGGCATGAGGTCGCCGGTCGTGGCGGCGTGGACGGTCACGCGGTCGGCGTGGATGGTCCGGGCGTTGACCGCGATGTCGGCGGTCTGGTGGACCCGGAGGTCTTGGAGGAGTTCGTCAGCCACGACCGTTCATGATCGCGGCTCCGGTGCCCCTCCGTGGCCCTGACACGGAAATCGATCCCGAACCACGATTCAAAGAACGCGGACTCTGGGCGGTCTCCCCCACAACTGGCCCCGTCCGTCGGTGAAGCTTTGTAGGGTCGCTCTCGGCTGGACTCGGATTTTCCGCAGAAAATTTCGGGGCTCGGAGCGCTGTGGAGAGGCCAGTGGTGTGGCTCTTCCATGGCGAGTTGGCGCGACGCCAACTGCCGACGTTGGGCGATGGCGTTCGGCAGGACTGGGATTTTCTGCGGAAAATCGGAGCCGGGCTAGCCGAGGCTTGCTGAGTTGGCAGGTCGCCTCGGTGTGATGCCGGAGGCGTTTCTGTCGCCCTGGATGCTGTCCGGTCTCCTTCGCCGCGGGTTCCGTCGGGCCGCAACTTGTTTCGTGGAGTCGGTCGTGGATGGGCTCCGGATTTTCTGCAGAAAATTTCCGGCCGGATCGCAGTACGTCTCGGCGGATCCGGGTCGGGTTTGAGAGGTCTGTGCGCTGCGTCGGGGTCCGCTCGACGTTCCAGTGGTTGGCCCGGGCATCGAGGCCGCCGGTTGGATCGAGGAGTGAGGGCTTCCTCATGACCGCTGGCCGTCACTCGACGGCGGCGCGCAGGTCCCGGGTGTACCAGTCGAACCGTGTGCCGTCCCTGCTGTGCGTCTGCCGGCCAGGGATGAATCCTGCCCGCTGAGCCACTGCGGCAGATGCGGGGTTCTCCGGTTCCACCTGGATCACCGCTTCCGTCCCGCTCTCGCTGGCTGCGTACCAGGAGGCCAGGAGGACCGCGCGGGTTGCCAGGCCGCGTCCCCTCCAAGACGGGTAGAGGCCGTACGCGATATTCACCTGACCGGGACGTAGACCTTCCCCGGTGAACCGCAAGTCGATCGTCCCCGCGAGTACCTCGGGGGTGTCGACCCGGATGCCGAACGCACGGAGTGGACCGGCGGCCTCCCACTGTTCCCGGCAGTGTTGGAAGTACGCTTCAACACCCTCCCGGGTGCCGGGGCCGCCGTTGAGCCAGCGCACGAGTAGCTCATCCTCGCCCGCAAGGTGCGCCTCGACATCGTCCAGGCGCAGTGGGGACAGAGTGACGATTCCATCGGACAGCCTCACTTCATGCATCTGCCGATTCTTGAGGTCAGAGCTGTGTCGCACCATCGGGTTTCCGTGGGGCGAGGTCATGTGGGCCGCCCGCTACAGGACATTGATCTCGGCGTGGGTCGATGGTTGGCCCAGCCCCTTCCCCCGCCCTCTCAAGATCAATGACGGGACAGCCCTTGGCCTGTTCGGCACGTTGTGCGTGGTGGAGATGGCGAGCTCCGGTCGTTTGATCCTGCCGGGCCGGATGTGCCTGGCCATGTCGGTGGGGCTCGGATTTTCTGCGGAAAATCGGGTGAGGGGTGGTTGGGGTTTTCTGGGACGGGTCGGAGTGACGCCGGGGTGAGCTGTTGGTGGGCTGGGTCTGGCCGGTGCCCTTCGGTTGCGGCTCGGTCTGCCGGCAACGGTTCGTGAGGCCTGGCTCGGCAGGGCTTGGATTTTCTGCGGAAAATCGAAGCCGGGCTAACCGAGGCTTGCTGAGTTGGCAGGTCGCCTCGGTGTGATGCCGGAGGCGTTTCTGTCGCCCCGGATGCTGTCCGCTCTTCTCCACCGCGGGTTCCGTCGGGCCGCAACTTGTTTCGTGGAGTCGGTCGTGGATGGGCTCCGGATTTTCTGCAGAAAATTTCCGCGCCGAGCGCAGTACGTCTCGGCGGATCCGGATCGGGTCACAGAGGTCTGTGCGCTGCGTCGGGGTCCGCTCGACGTTCCAGTGGTTGGCCCGGGAACCGAGGTCGTCGGTTGGATTGAGGAGCAGTTCGTCCGGCACGTCGAGCGTGGTGGAGACGGCCGGCTTCTGATCGGCCAGGCACTCGGAGATGGACTCCGGTCGGTAGCCGGGAACTGAGGAGCCCGGTCGGTAGCCGGGAACTGAGAACCCGCACTCGACCCGGCGTCCTGTATCCACTCCCCCGGCGCCTCTGCAGCTCCGCCGGCATTGACATCGGGAGGGCATCCGATGTGCCGCCTCCGGGGGCTGGCCGTCGTTGGCCAGGTGCTGATGGCGGACCGGGAGCCATGTGCCGATGCGTGCCGCCGTTGGCGTATGGGGGTCGTCGGGTGCAGCGGCTGAGGTTCAGCATGGGCGGAGGGAGGGCGCGCTTGGGGCGAGGGGCGGAGGACTGGTACTCACGGGACGGGATGGGGTGGATCAGTGAGGCCAGGACGGGGGAGTGCTTTGGGCGAGTGGCCGGTGGTGCCGGGGTAGGCAGCGGGGCGTGCATCCGGGGGCAGTCCGATTCACCGGCGAGTACCGCACGATCGGAGGTGGCGGGGGAGTAGCTTCGGCGCCGAGGGCCTCGCATTCTCCTGTTGCGGGTCTCCTGTCCGTCGAGCCAGCCGGAGCTACAGGAGCTGCGGGGCGGGATCCGGATCACCGGTGAGAACGGGCGGCGGCGACCGTGGCGCCGGTGGCCTTGGTGTGGGGGAGGAGACGGTGGGCGGGTGACGGCTCGGGGTCGGGGCCGGAGGCGTTGAGTAGTCACTGTGAGGTGGCGCCGATCAAGGTGCTGAGGCGGCTTCAGGGGTGTCCTCAAGCAGCGGGGCGGCGGTGAGCCGAACGGCGGTTTCGGAGGAGTGCCGCGCCCAGTGCAGATCACGCCCTGGTGATCACCTCGGGCGACCCCGCCACGGGCCACCCCCGTGAGCGCGTCCGCGTCCTCGACGCCAACGACGCCCTCGACGTCCTTGGCACCCAGGACCGGGAACCCTGCGCACTCGTCGGTCGCTCCGAACCCGGGGTGATCATCGGAGAGGGCGTTGATCCCCCGGGTCGTCGCCCGCCTCGGCGAAGACGGCGGCCACGTTCGCTGAGTAGGGCGCCCTGTTCGTTTCGGCAGAGCCGGTGCGGCGGCAACGCGGACCGCCGGCCCCGGCCCCGGCCCCGGCCCCGGCCCCGGCCCCGGCGCCGGGCCAGGGGCTGGAGCAGGGGGGTGCCGAGCGAAGGCGGCGGTGGGCGACGGCCGCCGTGGTCGGGGAGGGCCGGGATCATCAGAGCCTGCGCGGACTGTGGCGGCAGGGGCGGATTCGTTGCGGGGCGGATTGGTTCGTTGAGCACCGTGAGGACGGTCTCACCGGTGGTTCGGCGAGCGGCGCGCAGCATGTGCCGGCGCACCCTCTGGGTCGTCGTCGTGCGGTAGGTCCACCTGTCATCCGCTCTTTGGCGCCAGGTGGTCATCCAGTCCCATCAGGCTGCCGAGCAATTTTCCGCGGAAAATTCGGCGGACTTCAGCGGCCGACCCTTGGCTGACCGTCGGCCGACCGTCGGCCGAGACACGGCGCAGTCCGGCGGCAATCCTGGGCTGTGATGAGCTGCGGCTCTGCCCACTCAGGTGGCGATCGGTGGGCGCGAAATTTTCTGCGGAAAATTCTTGAGCGCGGGCCTGATCGAGCAGACACGTGGAGCGGCAGGAGCGCGCCCGGTTCGGTGAGCAGGGCGGAATGTCAGTGCCATCGGGGATGCTCGGTGGCTGATGTCATCGAACCAGGGGGCCCACAGATGTCGATCCGTCTTGCCAGTCGTCGCCGTGCGATGGAGTCATTGACCGCAGCGTTCCCAGGCGCGGAGATCATCGACGTGACCTCCAAGGCGCCGGATCCGTGGGTGCGGCTGAGCCCGTTCTATCCCCATGGCGGCATCCCGGTTCCCTTCAGCGACGGTGTGACGAGTCAGTCCGTGGAAGGTATCTGGCAGGCACTCAAGGTTTTCCAGGACGCAGACGTCGACCCCGCCAAGCTCGGGGTCACCACGATGAAAGGACTGAAGCGGACGGTTCGTCGATTCGGTCCCGTCCAGGGCCACCGAACCGGTCTGAACGGCGACCGGCTGCTGTCCTACGAATCGGCTCGGCGCCGGATCTACCTGCCGGCCTACCGCTGGATCCTTGAGCACCGAGTGGCCGACCTGGTCGAGCAGATCAGGACCAAGGGCGATGTCGTACTCCTCGACTACACCATCAACGGGGATGTCACCGACCCGGCCAGCCCCCTCTCCCACGCGGCGCTCATCCAGCTCCACGTGGAGGGGCGCTGGCCCGATGAGGACGATGAGGACAACGCCGGGTTTCTTCCGGAGGGACCAGCGGTCGAATGTCGTGAGTGATCCGGGCGTAGGGCCACCGGTTGGGTGGTGCTGCCGGGTGGCCCATAGCCGGCACCAGGGCAGGCAGAGCGATGCCTTTGAGGAGCAGGCGCCGTGCCGTGGCGGAGGCGGCTGAGGCTCACCAATTTTCTGCGGAAAATTTCTGGAGGGCATCGGGCCTCGGGCATCGGGCCTCGGGTATCGAGCCTCGGGTATCGAGGCCGGGCGTCGGGGGAGTGAGGCCGGGCTGGTGCCCTTCGGCTGAAGCACTCCGGCGCCCTGTTGGGCCGGCTCTCGGCAGACGGTGGGGGAGTGGTCCGCAAACGGTTGTGACGACCTTGAGCTCCCCCGGTTTCTCACCCGAGGGGAGCCTCCCCCCGACAGTGTCGGATTGACCTCGACGGGAGTGGATTCGCCACCTCGACTGCATAGAGGGCTACCAGCGCCACCCCGGAATCTGGAAGATCCCTCTGGTGACCGTCACCGTTTGGCGCCCTTCCCCGAGGTCACCGCGTCGGCCGATCTGATCCTCAACCCGTTGAGGTCACTGCCGACCGAAGAGACTCGCCCCGGCCACGACGACTGCGTTGGGAGTCCGGACGTTTCGCCCGGATCCGCTCCACCCCCTCCGGCGCTCATGACCCGCTCGCTTCGTCAGCACCCTCTGGCCATCTCCGCAGAACGCGGCTTCAGCGACCGCTCCCCGAGCGACGACGGCTGACGGCTGATGGCTGACGGCTCATGGCGGACCTGAGCCTCTGCCACGTGATGTCGACGGGCGGAGTCGGTTGGTCCGCTGTTCGTGCTGGGCCGGGACACGGGCAGATCGGGTCAGGACGTGAATCGGACGGAGGTTCGGGTGACTCGTGTTCCTGGGTCGAGCTCCGAAGAGCGTCAGCGCCCTCGACGGGTGGGATTGGCCGACCGAGTAGGCGGAGAGGACAGGATTTCGCCGTTTGGCGCCTTCGCGCTCGGAAGCTTGAACACAAAAAACCCAGTAGACGGCATATAAACAAGTTGGCCATCAGTCACCAGCCGCCCTCGGCCGAGGCGGTCAGACTCGCCGCCACGCACCCGAGCGCCAAGATCGGCCGTGTCGAGACCAAGGGCACCCTCGTCGCTGTCGCTGTCGCTGTCGCTGTCGCTGTCGCTGTCGCCGTCGCCGTCCCCGACTCGCGCACCCCGCGCAGCTTCGCCGACGCCCCCGCCGGCGGAGGCGACCCGGGCCCTCGATCCGTCCGGGCCCTCGATCCTCCGTCCGGGCCTCGATGCCGGACCGTCCCACAGGTGCCGCCGGTTAGGCCGAGGCGGCCAGCCAGGCCTGGAGCTGCCGCAGGACGGCGGCTTCCGCCGGGTCGGGGCGTGCGGCCAGGGCCTCGCGCAGCGTTCGGTCGGCTTCGCCGTGCGCTTCCGAGGCGATCAGGCTCTGGAGCGCCTGCCACCGGGTCGAGACGGCGGCACCCGCTGTGCCGCAGATGCGGCACCACAGCGGGACGGCTTCCTCGCGCAGGCCCTCGGCGGCCAGGAGCGAGGCGAGTTCGGCGACCTGGTCGATCGTGGCGAGGGCTGCCGAAGCCCGGTCGAGGATCGTGCGCACGGCCCCGCTGCCGGCCACGGCCACCCAGGACCGGACCACGGCCCGGAGCTCCGGCCTGGTCAGTCCGGGGTCGTCGAGCAGTCGGCGGCCCAGGTCCATGACGGCCGCGTCCTGGCCGTGTTCGACCAGGACGGGCAGGAGGCCGGCGCACAGGGCCGTGCCTCCATAGGGGCGGTGGTCCAGGGCGTCGAGGATCTCCTCGCAGGCCGACGCTCCGCCGCGCTGCAGCAGGATGCGGGCGGCAGTCACGAACGCCGGGTTGCTGCTGCCGGGCTGGTGGATCAGGCGGTGTGCGAACGGCATGGTGGCCGTAGGGGCCGCGCCGGCGTCGATCAGCAGACGCAGGGCGGACGCGTGGTCCTCGGGCGTCGCGTCGAGCTTCTCCAGCCACTGCAGCATCTCGTCGGCCGAGTCCGGGCCGAGGGCCCTGGCGAGGACCATGAATTCGAGTTGGAGGCTGTACCTCGACCGTGGTGAGGCGTCGAGGCTCATCCGGACCAGTTCGAGTGCCTGGTCGGTGAATCCTTCGAGCAGCAGGGTGTGGGCGATGCTCGGGCGCTCGTCCGCGTTCCAGGGAGAGTGTCCCCGCATGGACCTGACGATGAGGTCGGCTCCGGCCGTACTCTCCGCGTCGACCCACGCCGTCACGACATCGCCGATGTCATCGCTGCTGATCGACTCGTTGAGGAGGCGCTGCGTGAGCGGAGCCGCCTCGGCGGTGCGGCCGAAGCGGAGCAGCGTGAGGATCAGGCCCCTGGTGGTCCAGATCAGGGGGTCCTTCCGGGTGCCGATGACCCGGGCGACCTCCTCGGCGGCCCGCAACCCCTCGACGGCGAACCAGAGTTCTCCTGCCCGTTCCAAGCGCTGGTCGTTGTGCTCCGGGCCGGCGAGGACGGACCGGGCGAGTTCCGCGACGCCCTCGGTGACACCCTCCTCCACGAGCAGTTCCCCGGCCGTCAGCCGGTCCCAGGTGGAGGCACGGGGATCGGTGAGCAGTCGCCGCAGCACCTCGGCCCGGAACGGAGTGCCCGAGGGGTCCAGTGCGGCCAGGTGCCGGCAGCACAGGACCACGGTCCCCGGCTCCTCCGTCGATGCCATGCCTTCGAGGACGACGACCCCTTCCCGCAGGGAGGCGACGTTGGCGAGCGCGGCGGCTGCCCCGGTGCGCAGGGCCGCCGGGACACCGGCCTGGCCGGCGATCGCCCGCAGGCGGGCGGCGAGCCGACGGTTCCCGCGCAGCTGGGACAACTCGGCGAGGACCTCGGAGTCGGGCGCGGAGAACCGGGGGTTCCCGTCGTCGGCGAAGTCCAGGAGGCGGTCGATCACCGAACGCTCCAGTGCTTCCCCCAGTGGAACCCCCGCGGTGACCAGGCGCAGCGCCAGGATCCGGTGCGGCAGCTCGCCGGCCAGCAGGTGCCGGACGATCACGGCGACGTCGTTGCCGGGTCGACGGGCCCAGAGGGCGGCGGTGAACAGCATGCGGTTGCGCGCGCCGGCGCTCGTCGCGGCAGCGGACCAGCTGCCGAGGTCGGGGAAGTCGGACGGGATCGCGGCGGCCTCGTCCCGGGCGGCCAGGAACTCGGCGAACGACTGGTGGAGGAAGGACAGTTCGGTGCCGTCGAAGGACAGCACCCCGCTCTGCGCCAGGAACTGCCCGAGTTCGCCGTCCGACTCCTCAGGCCAGTGCGTCCCGGCCGGGAGGTGGGACGCCAGCCACTGCCGGGCACTGCGGAGGAGGGACGGCGACGGCGATCCGTCGAGGCGGGCCCATGCCAGGTGGGTCACCAGCAGGTCCCGGTTGTCCAGCAGCCAGGACGCCATGTGGCCCCGGTCCCGTTGCTCCCAGCGCCGGACGAACCGTTTCCTGACCTCGGTGTTCCCCTCGCGCGCGGTCCTGAGCTGCTCCAGGAACGCCTCGTACAGGGCGATCCGGCCGCGGGGCAGCGGAGCGTGGGGGTTGCGGCTGCGGTAGGCGGCGGCGATGGTCGCCAGCAGCGGCACCCGGAGCACCTCGTGCAGGCCCGCCTGGTCGACCTCGTCCAGGAACCTGCGGGCGTGCGTGACGGCGTCGTCCATGCCCTGGGCGCGGAACCAGCGTTCCGCGAAGGCGAGTTGTTGGTCGGCGTCGAAGCCCTTGAGGGTGTAGAAGCCGACGCCCGGCAGCTCCCCGAAGGGTTCGAGTTCGCCCTGGGGGAGGGGCCGCGAGGTGATCACGAACCGGAAGTGCCCGCCGGGCGTCATCTGCTCGGCGAGCGTCCTCAGGACGTTGTGCCGGACGATCGGTGAGGAGACCTCGTCCAGGCCGTCGACGACGACGAGCCACCGGACGCCGTGCGCGCGGTCGGCGAACCGGTCGTGGTGCACCGGATCGGCGTGGGTGCCGCTCCGGTTGACCGCCTCGCTCAACTGCCGGTACCAGGCCTGCGGCAGGTGGAGACCCGCCGAGGTGATGCGGACGGCGACCACGGCGCTCGGGTACCACGGCACCGTGTCGTCCTCCCGCAGCCAGTACCTGGCCACCTGCCGCACGAGGTGCTGGCCGAGGGTGGTCTTGCCGGTGCCGGGGCCGCCGGTGATGAAGAGGTGGCCGTGGGCCGACAGGGCTTCGGCCAGGGTGGACGCCGGCCGGGACGGCCGCTGTGGTCCCGCCCGGTACGGCCGCTGTGTCTCGTCCCGGTACGGCCCGTGAGGTTCCTCCCGGTCCCCGTTCTGCGCGAGCGGTTGGACGTCCTGCTCCACGTAGATGTCGGACAGCGGCGGTTTGACGACACCGAGCACGTCGTACGGGAACTGCTCGGCCGCGGCGGCCTGACTGCGCAACAGGCCGTCCAGCCACGGATCGGGCAGCGGAACGTCGGTCCAGTCGACGTCCGGGACGCCTGCGGCCCGCGTCCTGTCGCGCAGGGCGAGTTCCCGCCGCTCCAGCTGCCGCCTGGCGCGCTTCCACACGGCGGTGACGGCCTCCGGGGGCTGCCCGAGGGCCGTCGCGAGCTGCCGGGTGGTCGGCAGGCTGCACAGACGGCGGGCGTTGAGGATGTCGTAGACGCTGTCCTTGGGAGGAAGCGCGGGGGCACCGGGCGGGCGCGGGGCGATCCGGAAGGCGTTGACGCTGACGTGCCCGGCGGCCCGGAGCTTGGCGTGGAACCACTCGGCGAGGTCGGACAGTTCCGGCAGCGGCTGCTGATCGGTCTTCCTCGGCCGTCCGTTGGGCATGGGCTCGCTTTCCTCGGGGCTTCGGGGCTTCGGGGCTCTGGGCTCGGGGCTCGGGGCCCTGGCCCGGGGCTTTATGGCGCTGGCTCTTCGGGGGTTCCGGGGTTCCAGAGGTCCCGGTGCTCCCGGGTTTCCGCAGAGTTTCCTCACGCTAGAGGGAAATCCCGTACCGGGTGGAGGGTTTGTCGCATCGGTTCGGCGAACGACGGGGAAGGCAGCGCGATGGTGTTCGACGCAGTGGTGACAGGTCTGGGTGACGCCCGGGCGGCGGCCGTGGTCGTTCCGGTGGTGATCGGGGCGGTGGTGCGTCGCTGGCTGCACTACCGCGAGGCCGTGCAGCGGGAGGCGGAGCGAACGCGCCAGGTCAGCACCGTCATCGCGGGCACGGAGTCGCGGCACCGGGCCGAGGTCATGACGGCGTGCGAATGGCTTCGGGCCGGTCCGGACGCGCGTGGCAACGGACGTGGCCTCGGCGTCGGCGTCGGTACCGACAGTGGGCAGCAGTCTTGAGTATGGGCGAGGAGGCGACTGAAGGGGCCTCTGAGGGCCTGGAGGGCGGGTTGGGTGGATGGAGGCGTCTCCGGGTCCGGGGGCGCCGCTGAGAGGCCTTCTGGGCGCTCCGGAAGCCCTCTGTGTGGACAGTGCGCCCCTGGGGCCGCGTCAGCCGGTAGGAGTGCCGGTCGGGCCGCCGGTCGGGCTGCCGGTCGGGCTGCCGGTGGTGGCGAAGCGGGTGCGGAAGTCGGTCGGGGTGGTGCCCAGGTGTCGGGCGAAGGCGCGGCGCCGGGTCTCGTCGCTGCCGAGGCCGCTGCGGCGGTCGGCGGCGGTGACGCTGTGGCCGGCGAGGAGGAGTCGCGGGGCGCGCGGTCCGGGCGGACGCGTTCGACCCAGCGGGCCGGCCGGGATGGTGTTCGGCTCGGACTGGAAGAGCCTGCTCGGGTGGCGGGTGCTGACGGCGGCGGTGGCGGCCGTCGCGGGCGGGCTGTGGCCGGCGGCCGGGTCGGCGAGGACGGCGTCGGTCAGCGCGCGCAGCAGCTCGCTGCGGGCCGGCGGGGTGGCCAGGGCGGTGGAGGACCGGGACCGGCGGCCAGGGCGCTGTGTGAAGACGACCGGCTCACGGGCCACGGCACGGGCCGCGTCGGCGCCGTGGTCGTGCCGGTCCAGGGCGAGCGCGAGGTCGGTTCCGGCGTTGATGCCCGTGCCGGCTCCGGAGTGGTTCCTGCGGGCCCCGGCGGTGGTGCGGCGGGTGGGGGCGTCGCCGTACGCGGCCGGCACCCGGGCCGTGCGTGCCGACACCCGGTGAGAGGGACTGCGACGCTCCCTGGTCCCGCACGTGGGCGGGACGGCGTTCCTTCGCTGCGAGCCCCCGCGACCCGTGGTCTCGACTCGCCAGGTCGATTCATCGGGACCTCGGTTGAGGCGACCGCGCCGCCTCCGGACGTGACCGTTACGCGGCGCCATCAGGGGAGTCCCCGGCGTACCGGCGCGGCGGCGGGACGAGGACCGACCGCCGAACGTGCGGGCCTGTCCGTGAGGCCGGCCGGGACCGCGGGGACGGGGGATTCCCGGGGTCCCGGCCGTGGGAGGCACCGGCCATCGTGGGGGCGTGGCCGGCCTGGTCAGCAGCCCGGGGAGGGGGTGGTGGGGCTGCCGTGACCGGAATGCTAGACCTGACCGGGGTCGGTGAACAGGCCTGTGACCTGCAATCTTTATGGCCGCGGACATGCCAGGAGGGTGGGAGTGGGTACCCCTGCCCCGCCAAGCGGTCCGTACCCCGCCGAACGGTCCGTACCCCGCCGAACGGTCCGTACCCCGCCAGGCGGTCCGTACCCCGCCGCATCCGGGCATCGGGGCACGGACCGTCGTGCCGGAAGGGCCTTGCCGAGGGAAGCGGTCAGCGGACGCCGACGGTCTTCCAGGCGTTGTCGACGGCGTCCAGTTCGGTCCCGCTGCCGTAGAGGTCCTCGGCGACGGTCGCGGTCAGCTCGGCGAAGTCGGCGAAGGTGGCGTCGGCGGCGAGCTTGCCGCCGGTCGCGGCGTCGTACCAGATCCGGCCGGCCTTCTCAGGCGTTGCCGCCGATGGCGGTGGCGGCGAGGTGGAAGGCGCGGTTGGGGATGCCCGAGTTGATGTGCACCCCGCCGTTGTCCTGGTTGAGAGACAGATCGAAGTAGCGCTCCATGTCGGCCTTCTGACGGTCCTTGCCGAGCCGGGGGTCGTCGTAGGCGGTTCCGGGTGCGGCCAGCGAGCGCAGCGCCTTGGCCTTGAGGCTCGGGGCGAGCATCCCGGCGCCGAGGAGCCAGTCGGCCTGGTCGGCACTCTGACCGAGTGAGTACTGCTTGACGAGCGAGGCGAAGACGTCGCAGACGGACTCGGAGAGCGCCCCCGACTGATGGAAGTACCCGAGCTGCGGGTTCAGGATCTGCCTGCTCACGCCGGCCGCGACGACGTCGAGGAGCTCGCGCGGGCGCAGCTGGAAGACCTCGCCGTCGAAGTCGCCGAGAACCAGTCGCCGAGAACCAGCCGCCCCTTCTCCCAGAACACGTTGGTGAACTTGTCGCGGTAGTGGACGGTCGCCCGCAGCGGGCCGCCCTGGCCGTCCAGGGAGTTGCGGCCGTACGCCGTCCGGAAGAAGTCGAAGGTGGTGCCGAGCGCGTCGTAGACGCCGTTGACCAGCTCGTCCGTGCTCGCGTCGTCTCCTTCGGAGCGCACCAGGGTGCCCGGGAGGGATTCCTTGCGCTCGGCGTCGTAGATCTCGCGGCGGAGCGTGGGGGTGTCTTCGGTTTCCATGCGATCCGGTGTGGGCGTCGGCCGCCCCGGCCATCGCGTCCTCCGCGCCCTTTGGGTTCGTGTCCTGATTTCCTTGGTAGATCGAGGACATGACGCTCCGTCGGTCGGTGCGGCGGGATCGTGGCCCCTGTGGTCCCGCTACCTGCTTCTCGCGCCTGCGGCCCGCCTGGCGCGTTCGTCACGCGCCGGAGCGGCCCCTCCCGCGGGGGTCCTCATGAGGTGACATAAAGTCATGTCTCCTTTTCTGAAAGGGTTTTCACGATGTCGGTCGACTGGCCCAGCGAGATGTTCGTGTTACGCCTGCACCGCATTCCCGGCCTGGTGGCGGGAGCCGCACCGGGAAGCCCGGAGGGCACTCCCGTGGTGCTCGCGCCCGAGACCGGCAGTGACGGCGAGCAGTGGGTGGCCGAGCGGTTCCGGGTGATCAACCACCGGATCCGGCACGCCGCCACCGGCCTCTACCTGACCGCCGAGGGAACGGGCAAGGGCGCCACGGTCACCCTGCGCCCCAAGTTCCCCGACACCGGCAGCGATTCCTCGTACTGGAGGCAGGCGTGGCGGGCCTTCGTCCAGCGCGACACCGGTCGGCTGATGGCCCTCCACGACTCCTCCAACTGCCTCCTCGGCCTGGCCGACCCGGCTGCCGAGCGGCCGGGCGGACCGCTGGTCCTGGAGAAGGGCGCCGGGGCCGAGGACCGGTCCTGCACCGCCTGGGCGCCCGCGCCCGTCCCGACGCCGGAGCCTGCACCCGCTCCGCCGCCGAAGGCCACCGACCTGCCGGTGGGGACGGGCCGGGTCCGCGTGCCGGCCCGCCGCTACGAGAAGCATGTGCGGACCATCGAGCAGATCTTCGATGAGACCAGCTTCCGGGAGGTCCCCGGCGAACTCCTCACCCCGGGCACGCGCATCGAGACCTTCGACTTCGACCAGTACTCCCAGGGCGACTGGTACAAGGAGGGGCGGGAGAGCAGTCTCGTGATCTTCACCGACAGCTACGACACGGCGGGCGCCGTGCGCAGGGCCTTCCACCGGCTGCCGGGGGAACCCGCCCGCTACGTGGACGCCGAGGAGGTCGACGTCCACTACGTCCCGCCGAAGCTCGTCGCCCGCACCAACTTCCCCGCGCCGCTGTTCGACCGCATCGGCGGCAGCGGCGCCATTTTCCGGACGCCGTACCGGCTGCCCAACGGACACGGTTTCTACAACCAGCCGGAGCGCCGCGAGGGCCTCTACTTCCCCAAACGCGACGGCGCCGGCACCGTCGTGCAGTGGAACAAGACCTGGATCGCGGACAACGACACCACGTCCAAGGTCTTCCTCTGCTTCGACGGCCGCTACTTCATCGACCAGGAATACATCACCTGGGCGGACGACGAGAAGAGCTGACCCCGCGGCCGGCGGATCCGACACCCCCGGCGCGGGGGCATCCTGATCGGGGGCGACCTCGGCAGCGACCTCGGCAGTTGGGGAGCACTCAGCTGCCGAGTTCGCGGGTGATCTTGGAGCGGGACGGGGCCCAGACGTTCTCCGGCAGGAAGCCCTCCTCGCCGACGTGGTCCAGCTGCGTTGCGACGTAGTGCCCGGTGGCGTCGCAGTCCTCGTCCGCCTTGTCGAAGAACGTGATGCTGTCGGGGTCCAGGTGGAAGTTCCAGTCCGGGTTGTGGTCGGCGGTCTTCGGGACGACCCGCCCCTGGACATGCACCTGGGACGTCTCGTTTCCGGAAAGGATGTCCCGGGCGTGCCTGATCTTCGCCTCGTCATCAAGTCGGACGATGAACTCGTCTTCGTTCGGTGACGGAACGAGGCCGAAGAGGGCAGTCGTCATGGAAGCCTCCTGTATGGGTACGAACCAAGGTTTTCTCGACGCTATGGGGCGGCGGCAACGGCGCGCAATCGCTCGATCGGGTGTCAGCGGCGTCGTGCCGTCATGACCGCTGCGGCACCCGGACGACCGGGGCGACCGGGACGACCGGGACGACCTGCGGTGCACTTCGCCCATCTGCTTCCCGCGGCGGCGGTTGTGCTGTGCCGACTCCCTCGCCTGATCGATTACCAGTATTACCGGCACGAACTGGCATTCCATCATTTCTGCGTGATGATCTGATATCGGACAGCGGTCGACGCCTTCTCGACACTGTCATCAATCCTCCCGGTGCACATGCGTCCGGACCGCCACGCTTTGGCACTCCAGGGGGACTTCGACGTTTTGCCTGTTCAGAGGCTGCGTGGGGTGTGTGCAGTGGGCTGATGGCCCATCAGGGCGGCACCGCGTTCGGTGACGTCAAGGCCGACGTCTTCGCCCACTTCGTCTCCGGCCTCCGGCCTTGAGTTCGACGACTTCATTGAGCCATCAAGGGCTCTGGCCGGCCCAAGTGATCGTCCTCAACTGCCGCCCTGAGAGGGTACGTTGATGCTCAGGCCAGATCGCGCATGCGGCGGATCGGGCCGGCCAGGAGGATGGCGGGGCTCGCCACGGAGGCCAGGGCGAGCAAGAGGAGGGCCGTGCGGGGGCCGAAAGTCGAGGCGGCGGCGCCGGCGGCGAGGGCGCCGACCGGGATGGTGCTCCAGGAGACGAAGCGCGCGGTGGCCATCACCCGGGACAGCAGCTCTGGCGGGGTCTGGGTCTGGCGGTGGGTGCGGGTGACGATGGCGGTGACCACGACGCCGCCGTAGAAGCCGGCGCTGCCGAGGGCGAAGACCAGCATCGCCCAGCCGGACTCGGCCAGGGGCAGGAGGAGGGCGAAGGCGCTGGCGATGACGGCCGACCAGCACAGCGCGCGCCCGCTGCCGAACCGGGCAACCAGGCGGGGGGTGAGGGAAGCGCCGACGACGCTGCCGACGCCGCCGGTGGCCATCAGGGCGCCGACCGCGGCGGCCGGAGCATCGAGGGTGCGGACCAGGAAGACCGGGGTGAGCGTCATCAGCCCGCCGTAGACGATGTTCACGGCGGTGGCGCCGGCGACGCACAGCCTGATCACCGGATGCCGGGCGACGAACTGCCAGCCCTCGCGGATCTGTTCGCGGATGCCAGGGCGTCGGGAGGCGACCACTGACGGTTCAGGCTGTTCGGCACGGGGCAGGCTGCGTAGCAGTGCGGCCGAGGCGAGGTAGCTGACCGCGTCCAGTAGCATCGCCGCCGCTCCGCCCACGAGTTGCACCAGCGCGCCGCCCAACGACGGGCCCGCCAGCTCAGTTGCGGCGACGCTGCCGGAGATCAGGCTGTTGCGGGAGGTGAGCTGCTCCTTGGCGACGATCGAGGGCAGGAAGGTTGAGTTGCCCACGTCGCAGGACGTTCGCGAGGCCGACCAGCAGCGCCACGACGATCAGCTGCGCAAGCCCGAGCACCCCGAGGGCCGCCGCCAGCGGTACCGAGGCGACGGCGGCGCCGCGGAGCAGGTCCATCGTGACCTGGACGCCGCGCAGCGGCAGCCGTTGGATCAGGACCCCGGCGGGCAGTCCGAGCAGCAGCCAGGCGACATAGGCGGCGGCCGTGATCAGACCAACCTGGATCGCCGACGCGTGCAGGGTGACCACGGCGATCAGCGGCAGCGCCACCACCGTCACCTGGTCGCCGAGGCCGCTGACCGTCGAGGCGGTCCAGTAACGCCAGAACACCCCCGCGCGGTCGCCTCGCACCGCCTCCGCTGCCGCCGTATCCACCGTCTGTGTCGACACGTCCGCCCTTTCGCAAGTCAATCTCTCTTGGGAACTCATGTAGTCGGCGGCCGTGCGCACACGGAGGTGGCGGACCCCGACTGCGCGATCTCCCAGGCCCTGACGGTGGTCGGGGACGCTTGGACCCTGCCTCTGATCAGGAACGTCGCTGGTGGCACGCGCCATTCGAGGGGCTGCAGAAGGGGCTCGGAACCAGTCGCGATGTCCTCACCGAGCGCCTCGAAGCACTCGTCGCCGACGGCGTCCTGGACCAGGCGCGTCATGGCGCTGACCGGCCACCGGCTGCCCGCCCTGAACCTCGCCGCCGCCACCGGCGACCGCATCGACCGACCCGACCCGGCCTTCACCGACCGCGCCTGGACGGTGCACTACTGCTATCCGGGCGTCTCCGGCCGTTCTTCCTGTTCAGAGGCTGCGTGGTGAGTGTGGTGGGCCGATGGACCGGACCGACCGGTCCGTGCTCGACCTGTACAGCGGGAAACGCCAGGTCGAGTCTGCCACCGAGGCTACGTGACGCCGCGGCGACGTCTACCGATTCCGGCGGGTCAACTCCTTTCGGCGTTCTCGTGCACGATGGTTCAGGCCACGAGAAGGCGCAGGCCGAGCTCCGCCGCGTCGAGGGCGACGAGGTCGCGGTTGCATTCGGCCCAGCGGCCGGAGGAGAGGTCGTCCCGGAGCATGTTCACCGCCCGCTGCTCGGCCTGCGGTCCGACCCTGGTCCAGACGGACACCGCGCGGCGCACGTGATCGTCCAGGTACGCCTCGGGGCGGCGCCAGTGGGCCTCGAAGAAGCCGTCGGCGCAGTCCCACGGGATGAGCACCGGCTCCGCGCGGCCCCCGATCGCATGGGCCATGTCGGCGAGCGAAGGCCACCCGACGAGAAGGTCGGCGAATTCAGGCAGGTAGTCACGTGTGAGCCAGAACCGCTGGAGCCAGCCGGTCGTGCTGGCGTCGTACGTGAACACCACCACGCGCCGGGCCACCCGCTTGAGCTCGCGCAGCCCGGCGATCGGGTCCGGCCAGTGGTGAACGGTGCTGACCGCCATCGCGGCGTCGAAGGACTGGTCGGCGAACGGCAGCCGCTCCGCACTGGCAGCCACGCACGGCGCCGCGCCCGCAGGACGCTGTGCCCGCATGACCGCCGACGGTTCCACCGCCGTGACCTCGCGGTCCTGCGGTTCGTAGGAGCCGGTGCCGGCCCCGACGTTCAAGACCGTCCGGGCGTCCCCGAGCGCCTCCCAGATCCTCGCGGCGATCCGCGGCTCGGTGCGCCGCGTCGCAGGGTAGGCGGACCCGATGGATTCGTACAGCCGCGCGCCGAACACTTTGAGCTGTTCCTCCGGCGTCGTCCTGATCCCCATGGCCCGTGCCTCCAGTTCCCTGTCGATGGCCGTCACCGTCGCGGCGGCGTGGTCGCGCTGTTCCACCAGCAGACCGCGCAGCCGGTGCAGGTGCGCGACGGCGTCGGTGTTCGGGTCGTCCACCAGATCCGCGACCTCGCGCAATCCGAAGCCCAGCCGCCGGTAGGCGAGCACCTCCCGCAACCGCTCCACGTCGTCGGGCGAGTAGGCCCGGTACCCGGACGCGGTCCGTGCCGACGGGTGCACGAGGCCGATCTCGTCGTAGTGATGCAGCGTGCGGACGCTCACACCCGCCAGCTCGGCCACGCGTCCCACGGTCAGGTGCTCTTCCACGCGACCGACAATGCAGCATCACGCCACGTGAGGGTCAAGCACCTCCCTTCTGGTACCGCGCGTGTCTGACCATGACCAGGCTCCGCATCCGCGACGATGCCCGCCCCGTACTCACGCCCTGAGCCGGCCCACCTGGCGCGGACAGCGGCAGGCCGGCGCCCGCCGTTGCCACTACCAACGTGGGCCGCACACGATCGAGGGACGGTCCGGAGCAGACCGCCCCTGATCGGGCATCAGCCCACTGCGCTCACCACGACGCAGCCTCTGAGCAGGCAAAACATCGAAGTCCTGCTGGAGTATCAGTACTCCAGCCGTAGATCGTGATCACGGAGGCCGAAGCCGCTCGTCGGTAGCCTGCGTGTATGGCTGGGGCCTGGGACTTCCTCGCCGCGCAGATCGAGGGCACCGACCACTTCTCCAAGCCCGTCAGCGGCAGCGACGAGGACATGGTGCCGTCCGGTCGCAGCATCATCGCGCTTCTCAATGCCCTGCGAAGGACCGCCCACAACGGCGTCGACGGTGACAGCGGTATCGAGACCTGGGCCTTGGCCGTCACCAGCTACGAACGCATCGCCGCCGTGATCAACCACACGCGGCCCGCGGACGGGGCCGCGGGGGCGGACAGCTGGTCCAGCCGCGGATCGTCCTCGACGACCGGATCGACGGCGGGGCGGCCGACGGCGGGGCGGACGGTGGCGGGGCGGACGGTGGCGGGCAGGCCGACGGCAGCTGATCCACGGGGAGCGCGCTCGGGCAGCGCGGGCGACGCGAGGGTGGCGCGAGGGTGGTGCGACGCGAGGGGAAAAGATCATGCTCGTCGTGCGGTCGGCCGGTAGGGTCCGGCCCCGTGAACGAGACCTTCGCCCCCCACGACGACGTCGTGACCGCCATCATGGAGAACGCCGGGCGCGCCACCCTGCCCTTCCAGGAGGCGAACGCCGACCGGAACCACGGGACGGCGTTCCGGTACAACCACCTGGTCGAGAGCGCGCCGGACGGCGACACCGTCAGGCAGTACCTGGTGACCGCCGAGGCGTTGACGCGGTACGACCTCGGGCAGTGGACGCTGCGCGCCGACGTGTGCGAGCCGGCGATGAGTGCCGACCGTCTCGCGATGACCGGGTTCGCCGCCGGGTGGACCGGTCTCGACGGGCTCGGGGTAGCCGTGATGCCGACCGGGGTTCTCGACGCCACCGCCGAACGCAAGGGCTGGCGGTGGACCACCGACGAGATCACCGACGGGCTGGCGGCCTCCGACCGGGACGTCGCCGCCATCGGGGACCGCTGGACACCGGCCTACCTGCTGGGACATGACGTCGGGGAGGAAAGGGGCGAGCGCTTGCAGGCCGTCGTCGTCGGTGCGATCGCGCGGGACGCGGACGGCGTGGTCCGCTGGGGCGGCCCGCTGCCGGAAGGGTGTGCCGGGGGACCGGTCTTCGTCGGCCGCTCGCTCGGCGGCCGCCGCTTCCGGCTGGTGTGCGTCGGCCTCGCCCTTCCCGGCGCGAGCGGCGCGAACGAGATCGCCACCTTCGACCGCATCCGTGCCGCCCTCGGAGGACGCGCCCCGGCCGAGCCCCGCCGCTGGTGGCAGTGGCGGCGGGGGTGAGGGAGGCCGGCCGGTTTCCGGATTCGTCGAGGAGCCGTCCGTGCACGCGGATACCCTCTGGCGGGCGGCCGGGAGTCGTCCCGGACCCGACGGAGGGGGCAGAGGTGGACACGGTCTCCGCGCGGCTCGGACGGGCAATGGCGGGCCTGCGGTGACCGCGGCTGCTTCCTCCGGGGCCGGCCGGGACGGCCGGGACGGCGGGGCCCGGATCGACCCGCTGCTCGCCGACCGGGTCACCGAGGCGTTGCTGCTGGCCGGTCTGCCCGTCGCCCACGGCGGGCACGGGCCCGGTGTCCGGCTGGGGTCGGCGCGGCCGTCGGACGACTCGGGCGACTCGGGCGAATCGGACGACTTCGCGGGCCTGCTCGTCCTGCACTGGAAGCCCGGCCCCCGGCTGGTGGCCGCCGCGGCGATGGAGGGGCCCGAGGACCCCGTGGCCTCTGCCCGCCGGGTCGTCACCGCGAGCATGGGGAACGCGCTGGCGGAGCTGTTGCCGGGCTTCGGCATCGAGGTCGTACCCGGTTCGGCGGGTGGGGAGGTCCGGGTCGTCCGGGTGAGTGGTCCCGCTCCGGCGGTCGGCTCGGGCGGCCTCGCCGCGGCGACGGTCGGGGCCCGGCCGCAGGAGTCCGGCGTCGGGGCCGACGTCGTCGCCGCGGTCCGCCGGGCCGCCGCGCTCGCCGGCCTGCCCGTCGCCGACCACCTCTCCGCGCCCGGCATCACCCTCGGCCCGTGCCCGCCGGTCGACGACGGCGACGACACCACGGGCCTCGCCGACCTCGGCTGGAACCCCTCCTGGCGGCTGTCCACGGCCGCCGCCGACGACGGACCCGCCGCCGAGCAGGCCGCGCGCGCCCACACCGCCGTCCGGGACGCGATGCGCCACGCCATCGGTTCCGTCCTCGGCGCGTGCGGCCTCGACGCCCGGTGGCGCCGGCCCACCGGCATCCCGTACCAGCTCCGCGCCCACGGGCCGGCCGAGCAGCCGCCGATACGGCACTGAGTTCCGACGGCGTGCGGGTCGGTGCGCGGGTGGGCGCGCGGGTGGGCGGGGTGAGGCGTTCGGTGACGGTTCCGGGTCAGGACGGGGCGAGGACGTAGAACTCGTGGCGCTCCGGGTCGGCCAGGCACGTCCACGGGACGTCGCCCAGGCTGCGGTCGCGGTCGCGGTCGGGGTCACGGTCACGATCGGGGTCGCGCTCGCGGTCGAGGTCGGTGGCGCCGAGGGACCGCAGTCGGGCCACCTCCGCCGCTTCGTCGTCGCCCGGATACGGCAGCAGGCCGAGGAGGACCCGGTCCGGCACGGTCTTCGGGTCGGGCCGGCGGAGGAACTCCAGGTACGGGCCGACACCGTCGGGGGAACGGAACACGGCCTGGTCGTCGGTCACCTCGTGCAGGGTCCAGTCGATTGCCGCGCCCCAGAACCGGGCCATGGCCCGCGGGTCCGCGCAGTCGACGACCACCGCGGCGACCGGCCCGGTGTCGCGGTAGACCTCCCGGGGTTCGAGTACGCAGAACTCGTTGCCCTCGGGGTCGGCAAGGACCGTCCATGGCACGTCGTCGCCCTGGCCCACGTCGGCGGGCGTCGCACCGAGGGCCAGGAGGCGAGCGACCGTCTCCTCCTGGTGGGTGGCGGAGGTGGTGGCGAGATCGAGGTGCACCCGGTTCTTCGTCGCCGACTTGGGCTCCGGTACGGGGACGACGCCGATCCCGAGGGCCACCGGTCCCGGCCGGACGAGGCCGCCCGACGGCCCGACGTACGTGGTCACGCCGGTGCGGTCGGCACTCCAGCCGAGTGCCTGTGCCCAGAAGCGGCTGACTGCCGGGCCGTCAAGGGCCTTGATGTTCACCGTCACGGGTCGCAGTGCCATGCCGGCGATCCTATGCACGGGCTCTGCGGCGGCCTTCGTGGCGCGCGGCGGGCCGGGGGCGAGGCGTTCGGTCGCCGGTCGCCGGCTGCTGCGGTGGTTGCTGCTGTCGCTACGTCGGCCTGATCGGCGGCCTCGGTCGCTCCGGTCGCTCCGGTCGCTGGGCCGGCGGATCCCGGTGTCTCGGTCGCTCCGGTCGCTGCCGTGCCGCGGGCCGCCCTGTCGGGAGTCCTGTCGGACGCCTGTCGGCAGGGCGGCCCGCGGCACGTGGGCGGGGCCGGAGAGGTGTCAGGAAGCGGGCATCAGGACGGTGTCGACGATGTAGACGGTGGCGTTCGCGGTCTGGACGTCGCCGCACAGGACCTTGGCGTTGCCGTTGACGGTGAAGTCCTGTCCGGAGCCGGTGACGGTGAGGTTGTCGCCCGCGAGGGTCTTGCGGGCGCCGGTGAGGGCGGTGGGGTCGAGGCGCTGCGGGACGACGTGGTAGGTGAGGATCTTGGTGAGCTTGTCCTTGTCGGCGAGGACGGCGTCCAGGGTGGCCTTGGGGATCTTGGCGAAGGCGTCGTTGGTGGGCGCGAACACGGTGATGTTCTGCGCGGAGTTGAGGGTGTCGACGAGACCGGCCTGCTTGACGGCGGTCACCAGGGTCGACAGCAGCGGGTTGTTGGAGGCGGCGGTGGCGACCGGGTCCTTGGCCATGCCGGTGAAGGACCCGGCGCCGTCCTTGGGCACGGCGGTGCAGGCCGCGCCGAACGGCTGTCCGCTCATGGCGGCGCCGGTCGCCGTTCCGGCAGGGGCAGCGGCAGCGGCAGTTTCCGGAGCTGCGGCGACGGATGCGGACGAGGAGGGGGCGGGCGCCGCGGCGGTGGACGAGGAGCCGGAGCCGTTGCTGCCGCAGGCGCCCAGGCCGAAGGTGAGTGCCGTGGCGGCGAACAGGGCGGCGGCGGTGTGGCGGCGGCGGTGGGTGACGGTCATGTCGGTGTTCTCCTTGGCAGGGGTGTGACGGCCGGTCCGTCGGTCGGGCCGGCCGGGGTCTCGGATGTGAGGGTCGGGGGGCGTCACGGGTCGGGCATGACGCAGGTCGCGGGGTGATGCGTCAGGACGTCACGGTCACGACCGTGCTGTGCCAGCCGGTGGCGCCGGACGGGAAGGGGGCGGCCCGCTCCTCCGTCTGGACGGCGCCGGTGGCGTCGGTGGCCCGGACCTCGATCCGGTGGGTGCCGGGCGTGGCCCCGGTCCAGGTGTGGGTCCACTGCCGCCACAAGTCCGGTCCGGCATCGGCGGCGAGCAGCGCCTCCTGCCAGGGCCCGCCGTCGACCCGGACCTCGACGGCGGCGACGCCACGGTGGGTCGCCCAGGCGGTGCCGGCCACGGCGACGTCACCGGCGCGGACCCGGGCGAACGGGGCCGGCACCTCGATGCGCGAGGCGGTGCGCACCTCGCCCGTACGGTCCCAGCCCCGGCGCACCCAGTACGGGTCGAAGGCGGCGAAGGTGGTGACGTCCAGGTCGACGAGCCACTTGGTGGCCGAGGTGTAGCCGTAGAAGCCGGGGACGACGCTGCGGCAGGGGAAGCCGTGGGCGACGGGAAGCGCCTCACCGTCCATCGCGACCGCCAGCAACGCGCGCCGGCCGTCGAGCACCGACTCCAGCGGGGTGCCGATCGCCATCCCGTCCTGGGACCGGCCGACCAGCTGGTCCGCTCCGGGACGCACACCCGCCCGGCGCAGCAGCGCCGGGAGAGAGGCGCCGAGCCAGCGCGTGGTGCCGACGTACGGGCCGCCGACCTCGTTGGAGACGCAGGTCAGCGTGTGGTCCAGCTCCTCCAGGGGCTCGTGCAGCAGGTCGTCGAACGTGAGGAGGAGCGGGTGGTCGACCATCCCGCGGATGCGCAGGGCCCAGCGGCGCGGGTCGATCCGGGGGAGCGTGAGAGCGGTGTCCACCCGGTAGAAGTCCGCCGTCGGTGTGACGAACGGGGACAGGCCCGAGACCTTGGCGTGGACCGGGACGGGCAACGGCGGCAGCGGCCGGGCAGCCGGGGGGACGCGGACGGCGTCACGGGCGGCGGTGACGTCGTAGCGGCGGTCCGACAGTGTGCGGCCGACGACACCGGCGAGCGCGCCGACGGCGATCGTCCCGCCGGTGGCGGCCAGCACGGACCGGCGGCCGGGGCCCTGCGGGGCGGGCGGTTCCTCGGCCGGTACGGCTGCATCCGCCGCTGTAGCCGTAGCCGGCGCCGCCGCCGTGTCCGGCCCTGCTTCGGGCGCCGCTTCCGGCCCCGTCGCCGTGGTGGCGCGCAGCCTTCGCGTCAGCCACCGGACGGTGGCCGCGCCGACCAGGCCGGCCACCAGCGCCGGTGCGGCGTCCGCGGGCCCGGCACCGGGGCGGGACAGGGCGGCCCAGGCGCCCAGCCCGCCGAACAGGGCGAAGACACCCGCGCCGACGGCCGGTCGACGGGCGGCCAGCAGCCCGGCCAGTGCGGCGAGCAGGGCCATCGTCAGGTGGATCCCGCCGAGCAGCACCGTCTTGTCGCTGGTCCCGAACGTGCGGACGGCGTACTCCTTGAGCGGAGTCGGTGTCAGGTCGATCGCCGCCGAGCCGACCGCGAGGACCGGCGCGGTGTCCGGGCCGGTGAGGGCGGCGACCAGTTCGCCCGCCCCGAGCGCGGCCACGGCGGCGGCCACTCCGGCCGCCGCGGCCAGTGCCGCCGTGACGGTCGGCCCGGCCGCCGTGACCGCCGGGGGCGCCGCCGTGACCGCTCCGGCCTGCGTGCGGCGGGTGCGGCGGGTCGGGCGGATACGGCGGGCAGGGCGTCGGCCGAATGGCGGTGGGGTCGGTGTCGGGTCGGTACTCACAGCCCCGATTCGTCGGCTCCCGGGGCCCGGATGGGTGGGATTTCCGCTTCACCCGCAGGAGTGGCAGTCCTCGAACGCGCGGACGCTCGAACGCGCGGAGGGGAGGGAACGCGGGCGGAGGGGCCGACGGGCCGACGGGCCGACAGACGAACGGGCGGTCCCGCCGTGCAGCGCGGCGGCGGGACCGCCCACCGGTGCCCGACCGCCGCCGGTGCGGCGGGAGACCGGCTGGGGGAGGGAGGTGGTCAGTCGAGCGCGCCGCACAGGGCGGGGGGGGGGGTGGCTTCCTGGGGCAGCGCGGGGTTCAGCTCGCTGGGCCCGAGGACGCCGTCGTACCGGCCGTTGTGGTTGTAGTCGATCCCGTGGATCACCACGACGGCGTTGTCCGCCCGGACCTGCCGGGCGACGTCGCTGGTGAGCTGGATGGTGCGGGAGTAGTGGAACGTCCCGGTGGAGGGGAAGCGGTCGACGGCCAGGGCGCTGGCCGGGCTGGTGTCGCCGGTGGTGGCCAGGGAGGTGCCGATCGGCCCGTAGGCGGGCAGGCCGTCGGCGGTGCTGATCGCGGGGTGGCCGTTGTGGAGCGTGGCGGCGTCCGCGGTGGGGCACTCGCCGCTGCCCTTGACGTGGATGTGCATGGCGTGGGGGGCGCCGTCGAGCAGCCCGCTGGCGTTCACCGTGACCCTGGCGGTGTCGTCGCTGTTGAGTACGACGGTGGCGGTTCCGGCCCCGGCGACGTGGTTGTCGGGCACCGGCAGCAGGATCGCGAGGGTGAACCGGGAGTGCTGCGGCGTGATCGTTCATTCGTGGTGATCGCTCCGTGCGGGGGATCTCCGCGGTCCGTCCGGCGCCGCGCGTGGACCGGGGCGGCACACCCAGACGGTGGTGCCTGGGCCGGGGCGGCACGCCCGGACGGTACGTATTCGAACGACATGGGCCCGGCCGGTGCGCTCCCGGAGGTGAACCGCTCCGCCCACCAGGGATTCGCACTCCGCACCCGGGCGGATTGGTGGCGCGAAGGAGTGGAAACGGCGGGCAATCCGGTCCGTGAGCAGCTCCGAATGCGGGATGTCAGCTGGTTCTGTTGGCCCCGGCGGGAACCCCGTGTCCCGGTCGTGGGTTGTGGGGAGGCCCGTGATGTCCGCCGTCCGTTCGTGGGGCCCACCGCCCGCCCGCCGTGCCGACGGGGTGGTCGGATGAACGCCGTCGTCCACCTGTCCGGCCCTGCCCGTCCGGGCCCGGACCTGAAGGAACTCCTCACCCGGGTCGCCCTGGGGGACCAGGACGCGTTCTCACGGCTGTACGACGCGGTGGCCGGACCGGTGCTGGGGCTGGTGCGGCGGGTCCTGCGGGATCCGGCGCAGTCCGAGGAGGTCGCCCAGGAGGTGCTGCTGGAGGTGTGGCGCACCGCGGCCCGCTACCGGGCCGAACGCGGCGAGGTGATGCCGTGGGTGCTGACCATCGCCCACCGGCGCGCCGTGGACCGGGTCCGGTCGGCGCAGGCCGCGGCCGACCGGGACCGGCGCGCCGCCGGGGCCTCCCACGCCCCGGCGTTCGACGAGGTCGCCGAGCAGGTCGAGAGCAGGCTGGAACGCGAGCAGGTCCGGCGGTGCATGAGGATGCTGACCGAACTGCAGCGCGAGTCGCTGACGCTCGCGTACTACCGCGGGTACACCTACCCGCAGGTCGCCGAGGTCCTCGGCGTCCCGCTGGGCACGATCAAGACCCGCATGCGCGACGGGCTGATCCGGCTGCGCGACTGCCTGGGGGTGGGAGCATGAACGTCGCAGACCCGCACACCCTGACCGGCGCGTACGCCGCGCACGCCCTCGACCCCGACGAGAACGCCGAGTTCGAACGCCACCTGGCCGGCTGCCCGTCCTGCGCCCAGGAGGTGGCCGAGTTCGCGGCGACCCTGGCCAAACTCGGCACCGCGCAGTCGGAGGTGCCGCCGCAGACCCTGAAGGCGAACGTGATGGCGGCCCTGCCGACCATCCGCCAGGAAGCCCCGCACACCGCGCCCGCCCCCGGACAGGGGCCGTCCCGCCCCGGGCGACGGGCACCCCGCTGGACGAAACTGGCGCTGGCCGCCTGCCTGGCCCTCGCCGCCTCGGCCGGCGGTATCGCCGTCCAGCAGCACCACCGGGCCGACCAGGCCAGGGCCCGGGCAGCCGCCCTCCAGGTCCAGCAGGACCGGGTCACCGACCTGCTGACCGCACCCGACGCCCGGACGACCACCGGCCTTGCCTCCGGGGGTGCCGTCGGCGGTGTGGGCACCGCGGTGTGGTCCCACAGCCGGGGCCAGGCCGCCTTCCTCGCCTCCGGCCTGCCGGCGCCGGCCGCCGGCACCACCTACCAACTGTGGTTCAACGACTCCGGCACCATGCGCCCCGCCGGACTGCTCCCCGGCGGGAACGGCGCACGACTGCTGTCCGGACCGCTGGACGGGGCGGTGGGCATCGGCGTCACGGTGGAACCCGCGGGCGGCTCGCCGCACCCCACCTCGGCACCGGTGCTGCTGCTGCCCTTCACCTGAGCACGGTGCCGGGCCGCAGGCGGATGCGGCCCGGCACCGTCCGGCGGAACCCGGGCCGTGATCATGGCGTCCGGCATCGCGCACCACCGGGAGGGTCGACCACGCCCCGTCCCGACGTCGCGAGGTGTCGGAGGACGCCTCGATGGCGTCGCGGCTTCGGGTGGGTCCGCGGGTCAGCCGCGCCGCCTCCTGGTGGATCGCCGGCGGGTGCCGGCGGCGGCGAGTTCGCCGAGGCGGTCGCCGATCACGGAGACGCCCGGCCGGGGTTCCTGCTCGTAGTACCGGGGCTTGCGCCGGCGTAGCAGGTCCTCGCCGTGCTCGGTCCAGGTGAACCCGGGCTTCCGCAGCAGCTTGCGGAACACCGCGTCGACCGTCCGCGGGTGGGCGGCGGCCAAGCGGCGGATCGGCAGCGGCGCGATCGACTCGTCGCGCAGGTAGGTGCGCAGCAGGTCCTGGTGGCGGCTGCGGCCCGGGAGGGTGGGGTCGGCGAAGAGGTCCCGCAGCATCCCGTAGTCGGCGTAGAAGTTGAGTCCGTCGACCTCGTCGTAGATGACGCCGAGGGTGTCCGCCTCCGCCAGGGCCGGGGGCAGTTCGAAGGCCGGGAGACCGTGGTCCGGCAGGTGCCCGCCCCGGGGCCGGCCGGGCGGCGCGGTGGTGGTGGCCTTCGGCCGGTGCCGGTAGGCGTTGAGCCGGTCCTCGGCCTCGGCCGGGGGGAGGACCAGTTCGTCGCTGCCGAAGAAGTCGACGAACGCGGCCCGGTCCGTCCGCATCGACTGCCAGCCCTGCTCGATCTTCTCGGGGTCGCGGAAGACCAGCTCGAGCTGACTCGCGGCCAGGTGGAGCGCGGCCCTGGCGATCTCGGCGGCGGCCGACTTCGGGTAGGGCGTCATCACCCCGGAGACCAGCCACACCCCGTCGACCGGGTGGAGGGGCACCAGACGGGTGAGGAGGAATCCCCCCGCGGACACGCCGCGGAAGGCCGACCGCCCGATGTTCGAGTACGTGCGGTACTCCAGGTCGTCGAGCAGGTTCAGCAGGACGACACCGTCCCCTTCCTTGCGCCGGACCTCGAAGATGCCCTCGACCGGGTCGCGCCAGCCGAGCAGCACCGCCCGGTCGTCCTGGGTCAGGTCCCGCTGTCCGGCGACGAACCGGTCCACCACGGTCGTACCGTCCGGCAGGCGGTACCGCAGGATGAAGTCGTCGACGATCCGGACGGCGTCCCACTCGTCCAGCTGCCGTCCGGGCCCGGCCGCGTCCAGCAGGAGGGGGGTCAGCCACCGGTCGAAGCGCGCGCCCTGGCCGAAGTCGACGAGCCGGCGCTTCAGTTCGGAACTCCGCTCGACGAGGGCCCGCAGCGCCGCCGCGTCCTCGTACTCGTTCCGTACGGCGACAGCCATGCGTGCCCTCCCGGCCTCGACGGTTCGGCGGGTGGGGCCGGTGCCGCGTGCGGTCGCCCCGCCGCCCGGCACCACCGTACTGAACGGCAACGCGGGTCTCCGCGACAGCGGTGAACTGCCCCGGCATCCGGCGGTGTTCGTGGTAAGTGGAGTCTCGCCCGGTCAGGTCCGGCCGGGGCCGAGCCGGTCAGGCCAGGGCGTCGAGGAGGCGGTTCAGTTCGGGGTACCAGGCCCGGCAGACGTTCAGGCGGGTCGCGTTGCGGTCGCCGGGCAGGACGAAGCCGAAGTGGCTCCAGAAGATGCCGCGCCGGAGGGGGACGAGCCGCCTGGCCACGTCCGGGAGCGGGACGCGGTGGGCCAGGCCCTGCGGGCGCACCCGGATCGGGTCGACGTCGTGGAAGGCCAGCGAGCGGTCGGTGAGGGTGACGAAGCAGTCGTTGTTGTCGAAGACGCCGATCAGTGCGTACCGGTACGGGCTGCCCCCGCGCAGGACGCCCACGGTGGCCACCGGCTGCTCGCCCGGGAGGTCCCGGGCGACCGCCTCCGCCACCTGCTTCACCATCGTCGACTTGCGCAGGGCCATCCGCTGCTCTCCTCCTCGGTGCCGGCGTGCGCCGACCGGTCGGTTCCGGTCTGCGGGGAGCAGGCCTCGTGGTGACGCTACGAACCGCCCGGGCCGCGCGGCACGACGGGGCGCACCGAAGGCTTTGGGCCCCGGCACCGTGAGCGCCCGGGGCCGGGCGCCACTCCGGTGGGGGACAATGGGGGCTCGCCGCGGCCGGGCCGCCCGGCGCGTCGGCCACCCGCTGCCCCGGCCGGCACCGTGGACGGGGCAGTACGGAACGGTGGAGCGAGGACATGGGCGGACTGCGGATCGCGGTACTGGGGCCGCTCCGCGCGTGGCGCGGCGAACGGGAGTTGGACACCGGCCCGGCGCAGCGGCGCGCCGTCCTGGCGGCCCTGGCGCTGCGCTCCGGCCGGGTCGCCACCGCCGAGGACCTGGTGCGGGACGTGTGGGGCGCGGAGCCGTCGGCCAGCGCCCCGGCGGCCCTGCGCAACCACGTCTCGCGGCTGCGTGCCGCCCTGGAACCGGAGCCGTCCGCCCCGAGGGCCCTGCTCTCGCGGGCCGGCGGCTACGCGCTGCACCTGGAGGACGGGGCGCTGGACCTCGCCGAGGCGCAGCGGCTGCGGGCCGAGGCGGAGGCCGCCGAGGCGCGTGGCGAGGCGGAGGCGGCGCTGCGGCTGACCGGCCGGGCGCTCGGCCTGTGGCAGGGGGTGCCACTGACCGGTGTCCCGGGCGACGGCGCGCAGCGGCACCGCGACCGGCTGACGGAGTACCGGCTGGCGCTGACGGAGGCGCGGCTGGAGCTGGAGCTGCGCCTGGGCCGGCACGCCCCGGCGGTCGCGGAGCTCACCGCGCTCGCGGACGAGCACCCGCTGCGTGAGCGCCTGCGGGAACTGCAGATGCTGGCGCTGTACCGGTGCGGCCGGCAGGGGGAGGCCCTGGCGGCCTTCGCCGGGGCCCGGGCGGTGCTCGCCGAGGAGCTGGGGGTCGATCCCGGGGCGGGCCTGGCGCGTCTGCACCAGCGGATCCTGACCGCCGATCCGGCGTTGGACGCGGACCTGGCCGGGGCTGCCGGGGCGGTGGGGTCGGTGGGTGCGGTCGGCCCGCTCGGTCCCGTCGGTGGAGCCGGTCCCGTCGGTGGAGCTTGTTCGGTCGGTGGAGCCGGTTCGGTCGGTGGGGAGGGTCGCGAGTCGGGTGCCCGGCCGGTCGAGGGCGACCGCCAGATCTGGCCTCGTCCGGCCCAACTCCCACCTGACGTACCGGACTTCACCGCCCGTACGGAGGACGTCGCGGCGCTGCTGCGGGCCCTGGGCGGCGGCGGACACGAGCCCCGGACCGCACCGGTGGCGCCGACCGCACCGACCGCACCGACCGCAACGACAGCACCGGTGGCACCGACCGCACCGACCGCACCGACCGTCTGGACGGTCCACGGGATGGGCGGCGTCGGCAAGACCACCCTCGCCGTGCACGCGGCCCACACCGCGCGCGAGCGGTTCCCCGACGGCCAGCTGTACGCCGACCTGCGGGGCGCCGGTGCCGAGGCCGCCGATCCGTACGACGTCCAGGAGGTGTTCCTGCGCGCGCTGGGCGTCGCCTCCGAGCACATCCCTGCGGACCGCGCCGAGCGCACCGCGCTCTACCGTTCGCGGCTGGCCGGCCGCACCCTCCTCGTCCTCCTCGACAACGCGGCCGGCACCGAACAGGTCAGCCCCCTGCTGCCGGGCACGCCCGGGTGCGCCGTCCTGATCACCAGCCGGGCGCCGCTGGCCTGTCTGCCGACGACCGGCCGCACCGCGCTGGAGCCGCTCAGCGAAGCGGAGGCGACCGGCCTGCTGGAGCGGATCGCCGGCGCCGAGCGGTGCCGCCGGGACCCGGACGCCACCCGTGACCTGGTGCGTGCCAGCGGCATGCTGCCCCTGGCCGTCCGCATCATCGGCAGCCGCCTGGCCGCCCGGCCGCGGTGGAGCACGGTGTTCCTCGCGGAGCGGCTGGAGGACCGGCGACGGCGGCTGGGCGAACTGGAGACCGGCAGCCTCGCCGTGGAACCGGTCTTCGACCTCGGCTACTCGGCGCTGGAACCCGACCATGCCCGCGCCTTCCGCCTGCTTGCGATCCCCGAGGTCCCCGACCTGTCCGTGGCCGCCGCCGCGGCCGTCCTGGAGTGCGGCCCGCGCGCGGCCGAGGCGGTGCTCGACGAACTCGCCCACGCCGGACTGCTGGAACCCGCCGAACCCGGTCGCTACCGCTACCACGACCTGCTGCGCCTGTTCGCCCGGCACCGCACGCTGGAGGCCGACTCCTCGCCGGAGCGCCAGGGCGTGCTCAGCCGGATCGCCCGCTTCCACCTCGCCGGGACGGCCGCCGCCGTCCACGCGGAGTGGCCGCACAGCCGCCTGCGCCGTGCCGTCGACCCGACCACCGGCTCCACCGGTCCGGCGTTCACCGACGAGGCCCGCGCCCAGCAGTGGGTGATCAACGAGCTCCCGGCGATGCTCGCGGTCGCCGCCCAGATCCTCGACCACCCCTACCGGCCGGTGAGCGCCGAGGACACGGCAACGCTCGCCGGCCTGCTGGCGCTGCTCACCGCCTACCCCGACCTGTCCGTGCCCTGGTCCGCCCTGGGCGCCGCCGCCCGCACACTGACCGAGGTCGGTGAGCGCCACGGCGACCGCGCGGCCGTCATGTACGGCTGCGCGGTGGAGGCCATCGCCTGCGCGCAGACCGGTCGCCACGAACAGGCGCGGACCCTGGCCCGCCGCGCGCACGAGGTTCCGCCCCCGCCCGGCCCCGACATGTCCCACCGGATGCTGCACGTCAGGGGGCTGGTGGCGGGCAGACGCCCGGACGGCCTCACCGAGGCCCTGACCCACAACCGCCGCGCCCGTGACCTCTCCCGCGCGGCCGGGGACATCAGCATGGCCGCCCGCTGCGCCCTCGAACTCGCCCCGGCCCACCTCGCCCTCGGCCGGCCCGACGAGGCACTGGAAGCCGCCCGCGACGCGCTCGACGGCTGCCGCGAGGCCGAGAGTCCGGCCGGTGTCGTCGTCGCCCAGCGGTCCCTCGCCGAAGCACTGGCCGCCCTCGGCCGCCACGACGAGGCGCGCACGGAGTACCGGGCCGCCCTCGAACTGTGCGAGGCGCGCGGACTGCGCACCCAGCACGCCCGCACCCTGCTCTCCCGCGCGGCCGCCCTCGCCGGTACGGACCGTCCGGGCGAGGCCGAGGACTTCGCGGCCCTGGCCCTGGCCGCCGCCGTTCGGCTCGGTGACGCCCCGGGCGAGGAACGGGCGCGCACCCTGCTGGCCCGGGCCACGGGCGGGGCGGCGCCGACCGAGAGCTGATCCGGCGACCCCGGCGACCCCGGTGGCCCCGGTGGCCCCGGCGTTGCCGCACCTCCGACCTGGACACCCGCCGACCTGGGCACCCTCCGACCTGGACACCCGCCGCCCTAGACACCCGCCGGCCGGGGCAGTCCCCGGGGTGTGCCCGGGCGGGGGCCGACGACCGTGGGGGCGGGCTGCTCCCCGGTGCCCGCCAGCGCGGCCGTCAGTCCGCTGCGGCCGTCGATGGCGAGCTTGCCGTAGACGTTCGTGAGGTGGACCTCGACGGTGCGCAGGCCGACGAAGAGGCGCTGGGCGATCTCACGGTTGGTCAGGCCGAGGGCGGCGAGGTCGGCGACGCGCCGCTCGGAGGGGGTGAGGGCGGCGACCCCGTGGAAGGTCCGGCTGCGCGGGCGGTCCCCGACCGCCCGGAGTTCGGCGAGGACCAGGTCGCCGAGCACGGTCGCGCCGCACTCGTCGGCGAGGCTGGCGGCCCGCTGCAGGAAGCCGCGTGCCTCGGGCAGCCGGCCGGCCTTGCGGGCCAGGATCCCGCAGTCGGCCAGCGCCTGGGCGTGCCGCAGGCGCGCGGGTGACCGTTCCAGGAGCGCGACGGCCTCGCGGAGCAGTTCCAGCCCCTCCGGGCCGCCGACGACGAGTCCCATGCCGTGCAGGGCCGTGCCCACCGCCTCCGGGACGCCCCACAGCCGGGCGAGCCGGACCTCCTCGGCGGCCAGCGAGCGGGCGCCCGCGCCGCGCCGCAGCGCGGCCTGCACCAGCGCGGCCTCGGAACGCCAGGAGTGGAAGGCCGGTCCGGCCATGCCCCGGGCGTAGGCCCGCTTGCCGCAGTGCAGGAAGTCGGCCAGGGCCTCCTCCAGCCGGCCCTGGGCCACCCGCAGGCGTCCGCGCACCATCAGCACGTGGTCGTTGACCCAGTTGGGGCTCAGCGCGCCGTCCAGGCCGGCGCGGGTCAGCAGCAGCTCGGCGTCGTCGGCCCGGCCCCGCCGCACCAGGGAGTCCATCGCGGTCGTCGTCGCGAAGACGGCGAAGCTGTGCGCGGGCCCGATGCCGATCCCCTGCAGCTCCACCAGTGCCGACCGCGCGTCCGCGTGGCTCTCCGTCAGGCGCCCCAGACGGGCCGCCATGTGCGCCCGTACGCTGAGTGCCTGGACCCGTCCGAGGACGGAGCCGCGGGCGTGCGCCCGGTCCACGGCGGCGTCGGCGAGCTCCAGCGCCGTCTCCGTCCGCCCGGCGGCCCGCAGGGCGATCAGGGCGTCGTAGTAGACGACGGACTCGTCGGACAGCGGGTCGGCCCCCTGGCCCAGGGCCAGTTCGGCGAGGTTCACCACCTCCTGCGGACAGCGGCCGACCATGGCCTCACGCAGGCTCAGCAGCGCCGCCAGCGGCCGTCGGACCCCGGGGTCGCCGGTGTCGAGGACGTTCAGCTCCAGCAGCCGCCGTACGGTCTGCGGCGCATTGGCCGCGTTCGTCAGGTCGATGTGGAGCCGGTCGATCTCCAGCCGCATCGCCTGGTCGGGGTCCTCCTCCCGGATCTGCTCACCGGCCTGCCGCAGCACCTCCACGGCGTCGGGGTGGCGGTCCAGGGCGAGCAGCGCGCCGGCCAACCTGCGGGCCACCTCGGCCCGTTCGCCCGGTTCCCGGCACAGCCGCAGGCTGTGCTCCAGGCTGCGCACCGCCACCGGGACGCTGGAGGCGAGCTCCAGCCGCCCCAGCGCGCCCAGCAGCCCGGCCAGCTCCTTCCCGGGCACGTCCTCCCGCAGGGCGCGCCGCACGTAGGCCGCGGCCTGCGCCTGATCGCCCCGTTCGCCCGCTCGCTCGGCGGCCAGGGCCAGCACCCGCGACGCCCACGGCTCGCCCGGCGGCCCGGACAGGAGGTGGGCGGCGATCCGTTCGGCCGGGGCGCCGTGCGCGTGCAGGAACCGGGCCGCCCGGGCGTGGAGGTCCATCCGCCGGCTGGGCAGGACGGTGGACGCGGCGGCGGCGGCGACGGCCTCGAACCGGAAGGCCACCCCGGCCCGGGGACCGGCAGCGACCCCGGACCGGGCCTCGGGCTCGGACCCGGGATCGGGCTCGGAGTCGGTTCCGGTTCGGGACTCGGTGCCGGCACCGGTGCCGACACCGGTCCGCTGCAGACAGCCGGACCGGACGAGCCCGTGCACGGCGTCCTCGACCTCGGGTTCGGTGAGCCCGGTCACCTCGGCCAGCAGGTCGGTGCCCGGCTCGCCACCGAGAACGGCGACGGCCGCGACGGTGGCCGCCGCGTGCGGCGCGAGCGCCGCCGTCCGGGCGAGGACGGCCGGCCCCAGGTCGGCCGGGACGTGTTCGGCGATCCGTGCGGCCAAGGACGCCCCGGGGTCGTGCTGCCCGGCCTCGCGGAGCCCGCGCAGGACGGCCCGGAGCAGAAGCGGATTGCCGCCGGTCGCCTCGCGGCAGGCGGCCGCCATGGAGCGCTCGGCGGGCCGGCCGAGGGACTCCTCGGCCAGCGCCCCGACCGCCTCCTCGGCCAGGGCGCCCAGCGTCACCCGGTGGCCGAACAGCGGCAGGACGTCGGCGAGGGCTCCGGCGTTCGGGTGCGTCCCCTCCTCGCCGAGCACGGCGAGCACGACCAGGGGCAGGTCGGCGCCGCGGCACAGCAGGTAGCGCAGCCAGCGCAGGGAGCCGGGGTCGGCCCGCTGGAGGTCGTCGACGGCCAGCACCAGCCGGCCGTGCCCGGCGAGCCGGGCCACGTGCCGGTAGGACGCGCCGAGCAGCGCTGCCTCCGCCTCCGTGGCCGTCGCCGCTGTTGTTGCTGTGGTCGCCGTGGTCGCTGTTCTCGTCATCGTCATCGTCGCCGTCGTTGCGGCAGCGGGCAGATCGGGGCCGGGCAGATCGGGACCGGGGAGATCGGGACCGGGCGGGGCGCCGGGGCTCTCGAAGAGCTGACGGACCATGGCGAACGGCGCCTCCCGCTCCAGCGGGTCGACCGAGGCCGACAGCACGAGGACGTCCTGCTGCCGGCGGGCCTGGGACAGCACCTCGCGCAGCAGCGCCGTCTTCCCGATGCCCCAGTCGCCGCGGAGCAGCACGGAGACACAGCCCTCGCCGGGGGCTGCGAGGAGTTCCCGCAGCGCGTGCGACTCGCGTTCCCGTCCGTGCAGGGCGGGGCGGCTGCCCGCTCCCGCGAGATCGAACACCGTGGGTATCGCTGCCATGTGCATCAGGACTGTCCGTCGTCGAAGCGATCCGCGGCCCCGGCCGACAGGTGTCGGGACCGGGGGAGGGAAGCCCCGCGGGGTGGAACCGGAGCGGCCGGCCGCTCGCCCGCCGATTCTCGCGCGCGCGTGTCATCGGCGCGTAAGCGTCCTGTCATCGCGGGGGCCCGGGGGGATCAACGGGGATCGACGGGCGGGGGCTGACGGTGGGGACCAGCGGTGGGCTTCGACACCGGGTGGCCGGGCCAGACCTTTCGGTACCGGCCGTCATGTCCCGGCGGCGCTACCCGGCCTAGGTTGGCCGTGGCCGGTGGCGTGCTGCCCGGCTGTTCCGTGCGGTTTGCCCGGATCCGCCTCCGTCGGTCGACGCGGCGTCGTCCGCGCACCGAGAACCACCGCACCGAGAACCACCGCACCGAGAACCACCGCATCGCGGAGCCTCCCGTACCGAGTGCCCACCGCACCCGTACCGAGTGCCCACCGCACCGCCGAACACGCCACGACCGAACCACCGCACGACGAACCACCGCACGACGAACCACCGCAGTACCGAACCACCGCACAACCGAACCACCGCGTCCCCGAACCACCGCACCATCCCGGCACCGTCCGGACCCGCATCACCACGAGGAGAGAACCGTTGAGCAACGAGAGCCTGGCCAACCTGCTCAAGGAGGAGCGGCGCTTCGCCCCGCCGGCAGAGCTCGCCGCAGCCGCCAACGTCACCGCGGACGCCTACACGCGGGCCTCCGAGGACCGTCTGGGCTTCTGGGCCGAGCAGGCCCGCCGTCTGGACTGGGCCGTCGAGCCGACCCAGACCCTGGACTGGTCGAACCCGCCCTTCGCGAAGTGGTTCGCCGACGGCAAGCTCAA
>NZ_JBHWCL010000045.1:0-7669 GCF_042735125.1 Kitasatospora sp. NPDC059599
GGCCCGCCGCGACACCGATCGCGGCGGGCCCTCGTGCGTGCCGGATGATCCGTCAGGCCAGTTCCAGCGCCAGGTAGAAGTCCACCCGGTCCTCCAGCCGGGACAGGTCACGCCCGGTCAGCTCCTCGATCCGGCCGATCCGGTACCGCAGGGTGTTCACGTGGACGTGCAGCTGCCCGGCGCAGCGGGTCCAGGAGCCGTCCGAGCGCAGGAAGGCCTCCAGGGTGCGGACCAGGTCCGCCTGGTGCTCGATGTCGTACGCGATCACCTTGTCCAGCAGCCGGCTGCGGAAGGCGCGGCGCACCTCGTCCGGGACGGCGGCCAGCAGCAGGACGTGCGAGGCGAGCTCCTCGGGCCCCGCGACGCAGACCCGGCCGACCCGGGAGGCGGCGATCCGGCGGGCGTGCCGGGCCTCCTCCAGGGCGCCGCGCAGGCCGCCGGCCTCGGAGGCGGGCGCGGAGACGCCCAGGGTGATCCGGCCCTCGGAGCCGAGCCCGGCCTCCAGCGGCGCGAGCAGGTCCCGCACGGTGTCGGCGGGCACCGGACCGTCCAGGGCCGGCAGCACCACGACGGCACCGGTGCCCGTCCCGGCGACCAGGGCGCGGTCGGAGGTGACGCCGAGCGCCTCCTCCAGGACGGCCCGCACGGTGCCCTCGGGCAGGCCGGTGCCCTCGGCGCTGAGCACCAGCCAGGAGTCGCCCTCGGCCCGGGACTTGGGCTCGGGGTTCTCGTAGCGGGCGGCCATCGCCGAGGAGGCGTACAGGGTGCGGCTGATCTCGGCCGGGTCGGCGTCGCGGCGCAGCAGGGCGAGCACCTCGTCGGCGAGGCGGCGGCGCAGCCGGCGGCCCTCGTCCCGGCGGTGGCGCTCGGCGGCGACCAGGCGGGCCAGGTTCTCGGCGAGCTGCTGGCGCTTGGTGGTCCACTCGGTGATGTCGCCGGCCACCGCGAGCATCCAGTCGGCCAGCGGAGTGGCGGACTGCGGGCCCTCGTGCTCGGTGGAGGCCGCGGCGGGCAGCAGCGAGTAGGAGCCGCCGGCCAGGCGGGCCCGGTGCGGGGGGCGGCGGCGCTGGCGCTGGGCGGAGAGGTGGGCGCGGACCAGCTGGTCGCGGTCCTCGGCGGAGAGGCGGTCGGCGGGACCGGCGATCACCGCGCCGGTGGGGGCGAGCACCCAGCAGTCCAGGTCGAGGTCGCCGCCGAGCAGGTCGAGGACGGCGTCCAGCCCGCCGCCGCCGGCGGCCGAGACCAGCAGCCGGTGCCGGTCGACCAGGGCGGCGAGGTCGGCGGCGCGGTCGGCGGACACCTGGCGGCCGATGAACTCGGTGACGGTGCCGAAGGCGATGTCGTCGGGCACGGCGAGCAGCGGCATCCGGTGCCGGCGGCAGGCCTCGACCAGGTCGTCGGGCACCGGGCCGACCTCGGCCTCGCCGGCCGCGAGGGCCACCGCGCCGCCCGCCGCGATGGTCCGTACGAAGCGCTCGGAGTCGGCCGGGACGGTGCGCCAGAGCATGCCGGTGAGCACGAGTTCGCCGCCGTGCAGGTAACGGCCGGGGTCCTGCAGGTCCGTCGTCATCACGCCGCTGACCTGCCGGTCCAGCTCTTCCTCGGCCGCCAGCAGGCGCAGTCGCGGGGCGCCGGGGGCGAGCAGGTCACGGACACGCATCCGCGGACTCCTTTGGGGCGGGATCGGGGCGATCGTGGGGGTGATCGGGAGGGAGATCGAGGGCGGACGGGTGGCCGGCCCTTCGGTCCGGGGGTCACAGTGTGCCCGAACATCCGTGCTCGGTGTCACGTACCAGCGGGCGGCCGGGTCACGGGCCCGTAGCCCGTCCGTCACGGCCGGATTACGGTCGTAGGTAGCACTCGGCGAACACCTGGGCTGCGAGATTCTGCTCCTTAGAGGAACGTACAGGATGCCGGGCGGGACCACAGCCGGGGCTTCATGCCATCAGTGACTGCCAGTGGGCCGCGTCACAGGGGTTCACTGGGCGACACGCCGCCGGACACCCGGCGGGCGACGACTTGAGGAGACACCCGCATGGAGTTCCTTCGGCCCGCCACCTGGGACGAGGCACTCGCGGCGAAGGCTGAGAACCCGACCGCGCTGCCCATCTCGGGCGGTACGGACGTCATGGTCGAGATGAACTTCGACGTGCACCGGCCATCCGCGATTCTCGATCTGAACCGCATCACCGAGCTCACCGAATGGTCCGACGACGGCAGCGTCGTGCAGCTCGGCGCCTCGGTCCCGTACACCCGGATCATCGACGAGCTGTCCGGGCCGCTGCCCGGTCTCGCCCTGGCGTCCCGCACCGTCGGCTCGCCGCAGATCCGCAACCGCGGCGGCGTCGGCGGCAACCTCGGCGGCGCCTCCCCGGCCGGTGACGCGCACCCCGCGCTGCTGGCGGCCGGGCGGGACGTGTTCGTCGAGGCGTCCTCGGTGCGCGGCACCCGGATGATCCCGATCGACGACTTCTACGTCGGCGTGAAGCGCAACAGCCTGGAGGCCGACGAACTGATCCGGGCGGTGCACATCCCGGTGGCGGACGGCCCGCAGCAGTTCTCGAAGATCGGCACCCGCAACGCCATGGTGATCGCGGTCTGCGCGTTCGGCTTCGCCCTCCACCCGAAGAACGGAACCGTCGGGACCGGCATCGGGTCGGCCGCTCCCACCCCGCGCCGCGCCGTCGAGGCCGAGGAGTACCTGCAGGGCGTGCTCGCCGAGCGCGGGCTCTGGGAGTCCGGCGACCTGCTGGGCACCGAGGTGATCCAGCGGTTCGGCGAGCTGGTGAAGGCCGCGGCCTCGCCGATCGACGACGTCCGGGGCACCGCCGACTACCGGCGCCACTCCCTGGCCGTGATGGCCCGCCGCACCCTCACCTGGTGTTGGAACGACTACGGCAAGCAGATCAGGAGCGCGGCATGAGGGTCACTTTCACCGCCAACGGCAAGCAGGTCGAGGCCGACGACGTGTGGGAGGGCGAGAGCCTGCTCTACGTCCTGCGCGAGCGGGTCGGCCTGCCGGGTTCGAAGAACGCCTGCGAGCAGGGCGAGTGCGGCTCCTGCACCGTCTACCTGGACGGCGTCCCGGTCTGCTCCTGCCTGGTCGCGGCCGGCCAGGTGCAGGACCGCGAGGTCCGCACGGTCGAGGGGCTGAGCGAGGAGAACGGCGAACTGGGCCTGGTCCAGCAGGCGTTCATCGACGCCGGAGCCGTCCAGTGCGGCTTCTGCACCCCCGGCCTGCTGGTGCAGACCGACGCCCTGCTGGAGCACGACGCCCAGCCGAGCGACAACGACATCCGCGAGGCGCTGTCCGGCAACCTGTGCCGCTGCACCGGCTACGAGAAGATCATGGACGCGGTGCGGCTCGCCTCGGCCCGCAAGTGCTCCGGAAAGGCCGTGACGGAATGAGCACCCGGACGATCCAGGGCCAGAAGAACCTGCAGAACATCAACCAGGCGTCCAAGGACGGCATCGGCGGCTCGCCGCTGCGCCCGGACGGCAACCTGAAGGTCAGGGGCGAGTTCGCCTACTCCTCGGACATGTGGCACGAGGACATGCTGTGGGGCATGGCGCTGCGCTCGCCGCACCCCCGCGCCACCATCCTCTCGGTGGACATCTCCGAGGCGCTCAAGGTGCCCGGCGTGTACGCGGTGCTGACGCACGAGGACATCCCCGGCTCGAAGTACTACGGCCTGGAGATCCAGGACCAGCCGGCCCTGGCCATCGACAAGATCCGGTACCACGGCGAGGCGATCGCGCTGGTCGCCGCCGACCACCCCGAGACGGCCCGCCGCGCGGTGAAGAAGATCGTGGTCGAGTACGAGGTGCTCACCCCGATCGTCACCGAGGAGCAGTGCCTCGACCCGGAGACCCACGGCTACGTCCACGAGCCGCACGAGTACAAGTCGCACGCGTACGGCAACATCTGCCACGAGCAGAAGCTGGTCTCCGGCCTCGGCGTGACCGACGAGGTGCGGGCGCTGGCGGACGTCATCGTCAGCGGCGACTACGAGGTCGGCATGCAGGACCAGGCCTTCCTCGGCCCCGAGTCCGGCCTGGCCGTGCCCGCCGAGGACGGCGGCATCGACCTCTACATCGCCACCCAGTGGCTGCACGTGGACCGCGAGCAGATGGCCCCGGTGCTCGACCTGCCCGAGGAGAAGGTCCGGCTCACCCTGGCCGGCGTCGGCGGCGCCTTCGGCGGCCGCGAGGACATCTCGATGCAGATCCACGCCTGCCTGCTGGCCCAGCACACCGGCAAGCCGGTCAAGATCGTCTACTCCCGGGACGAGTCCTTCTACGGCCACGTGCACCGCCACCCGGCGAAGATGCACTACGAGCACGGCGCCACCCGCGACGGCAAGCTGGTCTTCGCCGACTGCCGGATCGTGCTGGACGGCGGCGCCTACGCCTCCGCCTCGCCCGCCGTGGTCGGCAACGCCGCCTCGCTCGGGCACGGCCCGTACGTGATCCCGAACGTCGGGATGCACGCCATCGCGCTCTACAGCAACAACCCGTCCTGCGGCGCGATGCGCGGCTTCGGCGCGGTGCAGGCCGCGTTCGGCTACGAGTCGCAGATGGACAAGCTGGCGGTCGAACTGGGCATGGACCCGGTGGAGTTGCGGCAGCTGAACGCGATGTCGGAGGGCGACGTCATGCCCACCGGCCAGCGGATCGACTCGCCGGCCCCGGTCGCCGAACTGCTGCGCCGCGTCAAGGACATGCCGCTGCCGCCGCCGCTGGACACCGAGCACCTGGACGTGCGCCAGGTTCCCGGCGCGCTGTCCAACACCTCGCACGGCGAGGGGATCGTCCGCGGCGTCGGCTACTCGGTCGGCATCAAGAACGTCGGCTTCTCCGAAGGCTTCGACGACTACTCCACCGCCCGGGTGCGGCTGGAGGTCATCGGCGGCGAGCCGGTCGCCATGGTGCACACCGCGATGGCCGAGGTCGGCCAGGGCGGCGTCACCGTGCACGCCCAGATCGCCCGCACCGAGCTGGGCGTCGAGCAGGTCACCATCCACCCCGCCAACACCGAGGTGGGGTCGGCCGGTTCGACCTCCGCGTCACGCCAGACGTACATGACCGGCGGCGCCGTGAAGCTGGCCGCCGAGGCCGTCCGGCGGGAGCTGATCGAGAAGGGCCGCCGGCGCTACGGCTGGGCCCACAAGGACATCGCGCTGGCCGGCGGCAAGGTCGTCTCCGAGAGCGCCGGCGTGCTGGTCTCCATGGTGGACCTGCTCGGGGACGAGGCCATCGACCTCACCCGCGAGCACCACCACCGGCCGACCCAGCCCTTCGACAAGGAGACCGGCCAGGGCTTCGGCCACGTCCAGTACACCTTCTGCGCCAACCGCGCGGTGGTGGACGTGGACGTGGAGCTGGGCCTGGTCAAGGTGGTGGAGCTCACCGCCGTCCAGGACGTCGGCAAGGCGCTCAACCCGCTCTCCGTGGTCGGCCAGATCCAGGGCGGCTGCACCCAGGCGCTCGGCCTCGCGGTGATGGAGGAGATCATCGTGCGGGACGGCAAGGTCCGCAACGCCTCCTTCACCGACTACCTGATCCCCACCATCCTGGACACCCCGCCGATCCCGGTGGAGATCCTCGAACTGCCCGACCCCCACGCGCCGTACGGGCTGCGCGGGGTCGGCGAGGCTCCTACCGTCTCCGCGACGCCGTCGATCGTGGCCGCCATCCGCAACGCCACCGGTCTCGCACTCAACCGGATCCCGGTCCGGCCGGAGCACCTCACCACCGAACAGCCCGGCTGAGACCGGCCGTTCACGCTTCCCCGGGGCGGCGACAGTCTTCCCCGCCGCCCCGGGGGCACCACCCCACACCCGCTGCCCCTTCCCACGCCGGGGTCACGCAGCGGTGCGCACCACCGCACCACCCGCGAATGCACCGCCGGGCACTCGCCCCCCTTCCGAGTGCCCCAGTGAGTCGATACGTCCCCCTACGCCGCTTCGTTGACCGGCAGTCAGGTCGGCTCGCCCACCCCAACCCCCTTTGACACTTGGGAGTGGACATGCCCAGGATCCCCACGGAGCCCGGCACCACCGAAGACAGACCCACCGAGGACGACAGCCACCCGTCGGCCCCGGACCCCCGTCCGAACGGCGCCCTGGACGCCTACTTCAAGATCTCGGCCCGGGGCTCGACGCTCGCCAACGAGCTGCGCGGTGGTCTCACCACCTTCATGGCGATGGCGTACATCATCCTGCTCAACCCGCTCATCCTGAGCGGCGCGGACGTCACCGGCGTCAAGCTGGACCACGCCGCGCTGACCACCGCCACCGCCCTGGCGGCAGCGGTCACCACCATCCTGATGGGCGTGGTCGGCAACGTCCCGCTCGCCCTCGCCGCCGGCCTCTCGGTCTCCGGCGCGGTCTCCGCCCTGGTCGTCCCGCACACCACCTGGGCGCAGGCCATGGGCCTGTGCGTGATCTACGGCCTGCTGATCGTGCTGCTGGTGGTCTCCGGACTGCGCGAGAAGATCATGAACGGCATCCCACTGCCGCTCAAGCACGCCATCACCATCGGCATCGGCCTGTTCGTCACCGTGATCGGCCTCTACAAGGCCGGCTTCATGCACACCGGCGGCCCCACCCCGCTGTCCCTCGGCCCCACCGGTGAGCTGGCCGGCTGGCCGGTCCTGGTCTTCTGCGTCACCCTCCTCTCGATCTTCGTGCTGATGGCCCGCGGCGTCCGCGGCGCGATCCTGATCGGCATCGCCGGCGGCACCGTGCTCGCCGTGATCGTCAACAAGGCCGCGAACGTGCCCGCCACCGCCTGGAAGAACTCCGTCCCGGTGTGGCCCGGCAGCCCCGTCTCCGCCCCCGACTTCGGCCTGTTCGGCCACGTCGACCTGTTCGGCGCCTTCGGGGGCAAGGGCATGGGCGCGATCAGCGCCTCGGTCGCGGTCTTCACCCTGGTACTGGCCGGCTTCTTCGACGCGATGGCCACCATCATCGGCGTCGGCACCGAAGCCGGACTCGCCGACAGGCAGGGCCGGATGCCCGGCCTCTCCAAGGCCCTGTTCATCGACGGCGCCGGCGGCGCGGTCGGCGGACTGGCGGGCGCCTCCGGCCAGACCGTCTTCGTCGAGTCGGCCACCGGCGTCGGCGACGGCGCCCGCACCGGGCTCGCCTCCGCCGTCACCGGCGGACTGTTCGCCCTGATGCTGTTCTTCTCGCCGATCGCCGGCGTCGTCCCGGTCGAGGTGGCCTCCGCCGCCCTGGTCGTGATCGGCTCGATGATGATGAGCCAGGCCCGGCACATCGACTGGTCCGACCGCGAGGTGGCCATCCCGGCCTTCCTCACCTGCGCGCTGATGCCGTTCACCTACAGCATCACCGCGGGCGTCGCGGCCGGCGTCATCTCGTACACGGTCATCAAGGCCGGGGTCGGGCGCTGGCGCGAGCCCGGCGTGCTGATGTGGATCCTCACCGGGGTGTTCGTGCTGTACTTCGCGATCACGCCGATCAAGTCCTGGCTCGGCGTGCACTAGGGCCGGACAGGGCCCGGCCCGCCGCCGACGGCCCGGTCACCGCTCGTCGCGGGCCGCCGCGGGGGGCGCCCGGGCCGGGCGCCCCCAACCACAGACACCCCCGCCCCTAAGGCGTGCATGACCCTAACGGGCGGGACCCCCCGAAGTCATAACAGCGAA